>JBFMGN010000793.1:0-2269 GCA_040752435.1 Spirochaetota bacterium | reverse complement strand
TGGAGCATGGGGAAAAAGATTACGATCGATTCCGCCACCATGGCAAACAAGGGGCTCGAGATAATTGAGACCAAAGAGTTTTTTGCAATTGATGTTTCGAAAATAAAAGTAATTATCCACCCCCAAAGCCTGGTTCATTCATTAATCCGGACAATCGACGGCTCTTTGTATGCCCAGATCAGTAAACCGAATATGGATATACCTATCCAGAACGCCCTTACCTATCCCGAATTGTGGCATTCCCATCTCGGGCACTTAAACCTGGCAGGCTGTTCTTTCAATTTCTACCCGGTGGATGAGCGGAAATATCCCCTGGTAAACGCAGCCTACCAGGTTGTTTCAGCCGGTAAGGCCTACCCCATTGCGTTCAATGCCGCCAACGAAACAGCCGTATCTGCTTTTATCCACAACCGGATCACATTTCTCGATATCAGCCGGGTTGTTCTCGACACCCTTCAGCTCGACTGGTCCAACCCTGTAACATCCTTCGATGAGGTGCTGGAAATAGATCGGAAGGTAAGAGAGGCGGCTCTCAATTCAGTAAAAAAGTTTAAAAACAATTCACACCCTTAGTGGGCGCAGTCTGAAATCTTTTTTGACACCGGGCGGCGCTGAAAAAGTTTGTTTTCCAGGCCCTTGAAGGCGGATACAAAAATCTGCTAAGCTTCTCTTAAGTCCTCAATACGCGTGATTAACGATAAAGGGAGAAATAGTGATTTTAAATATTCTTATCGGGCTAATCGGTCTGGGAATTGTCATTCTGGTGCACGAAACCGGCCATTTCGTCGCTGCGAAACTTTGCGGGATTGACGTAGAAGCATTTTCCTTAGGCTGGGGCAAAAAACTGATATCTTTCAAGAAAAACAAGACCGAATACCGGCTTTCTCTTATTCCACTGGGCGGCTATTGCAAAATGAAAGGCGACGATCTTCTTAAGAAGGCGTGGCAGGCGAACGCCGACACTATCCCGTATGAAGAAGGATCATTCTTTTCGGTCTCTCCCTGGAAGAGGATCCTGGTAGCCGTCTCCGGGCCTTTCAGTAATCTTGTCTTTGCAGTCGTAATTCTGTCCCTGCTCTGGTGGGTGGGTTTTAATATCCGGACATTCGAAAACAAAATCATCCTTGCCTCGGAATATGCCCAATTTGGAGGTAAAGCTTCCTACCCGGCCGACCGGGCTGGACTGAAAACCGGCGATATTATAATCGCCATTAACGGAAGGCAGGTTAATCACTACCGGGATATCCAGGAAGCCATAACCCCCTCGGCCGGTAAAGAACTTTCTGTCCGGGTGCTCCGGGAGGATAAAGAACTTGCCGTTACCCTATCACCGGAACTCGATAAAGAGACGGGGATTGGTCGTATCGGGGTATTTGCATGGATTGATCCAGTCATCGGTTTCATACAGGCCGGTTCCAGCGCAGCCGTTGCCGGTCTTAAGCCGGGAGACAGGCTGACGGCGCTTAATGATCGACCCGTAGAGAATACGGTGGATTTCTATAGCGCCTTCCTATCGAAGCCGCAAAAAGTGGATATGACCTTTGAAAGAAAGGGAATACGGCAGGCCGTCACCCTCATCGCCGATTACACTGAAAAGGGAGACCCGGATCTCGGACTCTCTTTTGCAACCCGGCTTTTCCGAAGTCCGAACTTGAATTTTTTTCAGGCAGTTGAGAAGGGATTTCAGGAAACCATCAATACTTTGGATCTTTCTTTTAAAAGCATTGCCCTGTTATTCAAGGGAGTAAACCTCCGGGAAGCGGTGTCCGGTCCTATTCGGTTGACATATTATGTAGGTGAAGTTGCAACCCAGGGTTTCAAAATGGGGATAAGCGACGGGTTTACCAATTCGTTCCAGTTTTTAAGTTTAATAAGCGTGGCACTTTTTATTATGAATCTGCTCCCCATTCCCGTCCTGGACGGCGGGCTTTTCCTATTGTTTCTTTTTCAAGGTATAACTCATAAAGAACTGAAACCGAAAATAATCTTCCGCTACCAGAGTATCGGGTTGTTGATTATTGTGACGATTGCACTTTTTACGGCGTTTAACGACATTTTCTTTCTTGTTAAGCGATAAACTACGGTTTAAGGAGATTTTTCGAGTTTTAGATGGAAAGCGCCGGAAAAATAAAAAATATTACCTGTTACTGCGACAATGTTATAGATGTGGATTTCCAGGATGTGGTTGATCTTACGACTGCCCCGGCTGCGGAGGAACAGATTTTAAACGGCACATTCATGCGCGTAACCTGCGATAAATGCGGCAAGG
>JBFMGN010000792.1:0-2273 GCA_040752435.1 Spirochaetota bacterium | reverse complement strand
AAGGCATCTCTCTATTCGGATCAGCCAGCCGGGATGCGGCCGGAATGAACCCGGAAGAACGCCCCATGGCCTGCAGAACGGCCACCGGTTCGGATACATTAATTCCCCGGTTTTCCTCATTTACAGTCTGCACGATATACGTCCAATAGCGAGCGGTACTCCCGTATCCGGGTGTATGATCGATGATCGCGAACTCCTCATCACCAAGATCATTATCGATGGTTTTCGGAATACCCACCGCGATAAGTTCGTAACTTTCCTGTTTCGCAAGGTCCGCCACCTTTTTAGCCGTATCCATCGAATCGTTTCCGCCAATATAGAAAAAATAGCGTATATCGTGGGCTCTAAAAACAGCGATGATCCTCTGGAAATCCTCCGCCTGCTCTTCCTTTAACTTATAACGGCAGGTCCCGATTGCACCGGCGGCCGGAGTAAACTTAAGAAGTTCAATCTCAGCTTTCGGCTGGGATTTCAGATCTATCAGCTCTTCCAGCAGAATTCCCTCTACCCCATGCCAGGCGGCATACAGGTTATCAAAATGGTCGGGGCTGGCCAGGCAGCCTTCGACGATACCCTGGAGGGACGCATTTATCACCGGCGAAGGACCGCCGGATTGGGCAACAATGACATTCCGTTTCATACGAAGCTCCTCTTTCTATGAAGTTGCCTATTATAACACAAATCTTCCCAATGGATGAAAGCATTGAGGTTACCGTAATTTCCGGGGATGTTCGCTCGTAGCGTAGCAATATGCACAACCTGTAAAACATGTGTTATAGGAGCCAATATCTGCGCTTATGACACACCGGCAATGTTTCCGTTGTCCCGGATCTTTCTTGTACGGAATAGGAATACCGAACTCACGCAGGATTAAATCGGCATCAATGCAGCTTCCAGGTATAATACCGCACTGCTCTGGACTGTTTTCCTCCGCGCAGCTTGTAATTTCCATACCCCGTAAAGCTGCAATACGGGCCAGCTCCTGTAAAAAAGCAACCTCAGTTTCCCCGCTGTCTACCTTTCTAAGCAGAATGTATCCATTTTTTTCAAGGATTTTTATTCTTTTTTCCGTCTTCCTGTAAGGGTCATAAAAGCTTATAATCACCCGTTTTGTATATCCCTCCAGCAGCCTGGCAAGGCGGTCGAAGGTCTGAAGGTGGAAAACGGTACCTGTTTTTGACGTTAAAATGATCGGGTCGTACCTCCAGATAACCTTTCCCGAACCTATCTTGTTTGCAAGCTCTCTGAAAAGCCGCAGCCGGTTATTAAAAACCGGTGTATGGGGTTCGAAGATGGGGGGATAGTCGAGCAGTGTATAGAGGAAATAGTAGGGATAACCCAGCCCGGACAGTTCGTCAAGAAACGGAAATAAGCCGGCCGGGTAGCGGGTCCAGAATGCAATACAATCCACTTCTTCCCGTTTCAGGGAAATATGCCGTTTTTTTGCCGGATCATATGGGTTGATTGTATCGCAAAAACCGGCGCGCAGACGTTCCATGAACCAGGCTCCGTAATAGGCCGGTATATCTGTTCTCCTGCTGGCCGAAATAATCACAATACAAATAATATACTGTAAATGAATTAAAAATAGTTACAATTCTTACGAAAACAGTCTATAATTGCTTTTTTCCATATCTTTTTAAGGGGAGGTATAAATCTGTGGGTACGCGGCTTGAAACCTGTGTCGTAAAAAATTCCAAAGATACCAATGCCAGGGCTTTTTTGAGGCTCCCATTTGATATTTATAAGGGAAACAACAACTGGGTGCCGTGGTTTGACAATGATATTAGAATCATTATGGACAAGAAACATCCCTACTTTGAACATTCCTTCGCCGATTTCTTTGTTGTAAAGCGAGGCCTAGAGACAGTCGGAAGGATAACCCTCCTGGAAAATACCCGCTACAACCGGGAACACGGCACAAAAACCGCCCATTTCTATTTCTGGGATTTGTATGAAGATAAGGATACGGCTGACAGGCTTTTTGAGATCGCCTTCGACTGGGCTAAAAAGAGGAACCTTTCGAGCGTGGCAGGTCCGCTTTTATTCGGCGGGTATACGGGATCGGGCATACTGGTGGACGGCTTCCGGCATAGATGCGCCATGAATATGATGAACTACAACCATCCCTACTACAAGGATTTTCTGGAAGGGGCCGGTTTCACGAAGATGCTTGACTTGCACTCTTCAAGCCTTGAGCCTGATAAGTTCCAGCTTCCCGACCGAATGCGAAAGGTCGCTGAAATCGTATTGAAACGGGGACATTTCAAGGT
>JBFMGN010000791.1:0-2273 GCA_040752435.1 Spirochaetota bacterium | reverse complement strand
ACATCACATTCTTGAAATATTCAGTCGGCTAAAGTATTTCCATATCTGCCAATACATTAGTAAATCCATGCCGCGAATGTCCATATCCGTTAACCGCCAATTACTGAATTTTTTTGCCGCCTGACGCCCCATGAGACAATTTTGAACATATTTACTGCCAAACAGTCAGGAAGGTTGGGAATAATAATTGGTTTTGAAGGGGGGAAAGTGCTTGAAGGGAGTGTGGGAGTCTTAAGCTGCCTGTATAGATTGGGTGTCAGGCACATTCAATTATGCTGGGCCTGCGAGAATCAGCTTGTGGCCAAAGATGCAGAAAAGGGTTTGAGTCTGACCGGCTTTGGGAAAGAGGTCATCAGGGAGATGAATAAAATTGGCATGCTCTGTGATATCTCCCATCTTCCAGAGCGAGCTTTCTGGGAGGTTTTGGAAATCAGTGAGAAGCCGGTGATAGACTCACATTGTTCCGTCCAGGCCTACAGCCCCGATGAGGGATTGAGCGATGAGGAAATCAAGGCGCTGGCCGAAAGAGGGGGACTGATGGGGCTTCATTTTTGTTCTCACTATGTTCGAAAGGGTAAAAATCCCGCTTCAATCGATGATGTGATCGATGAGATCGATTATATCGCCGGACTGGCAGGGATTGATTATGTCGGGCTTGGCCCCGATTATTTTCTTTATGATGCAAACTTCAAGCATAACACAAATCAGTTCAATTTATCCTGGGTAAAGGCTCTCGAATCTCCCGACAAGATGATGAACTTTACGGCGGCTATGATTACGAGGGGCTATTCGGAAGAACAAATAACCAAGGTTTTAGGGGGGAATTTCTTAAGAGTAGCGGCCGATGTTTTTCAGGAATGAATAGAGGGATTGAGTTATGATCATTGATACACATGTGCATGTTTTTGATAAGAGGATGGGAATAAGCCAGCAGACAGACAGAGAGTATTTTCACTTTGCCGGAACGAGTGTTGAATGGCTTCTAACCTCCATGGATTATGCCGGGGTAGATAAGGCCTCTTTGATCAGCTACACCGCAGAAGATATAAGCTGCTGTCTGCCTGAAGGAATAGGACCAGTAGAGTTTGGTTCGGCAATGAACAGAGAATATGTTATCGAAGCGGTGAAAAAATATCCTGATCGGTTCTACTGGTTCGCAGATCATGTTGATCCAAGAAAAGACGATTATATGGCTAAAGCCGGAGAAAACATCGATGAGGGGGCGACAGGTTTAAAAATTCTTTCTTCCTTTACAGGTCTTTTTCCCGATGATCCCAGGCTGATGCAAGTCTATGAACTCTGCCGGAACAGGCATGTCCCGATTATTCTTGATTTTTCCTTTTGGTATATAAATAGATTGGAAAGAATGCCGTTAAAGATAGAGAACAAAGATTACAGGGATTTTCTCGGGCATGTTGCCAAAGTGGCTGAATCCTTTCCCGATGTTAATTTTCAAATTGCCCATTACGGCTCACCGGAAAATAATAAATATTTGGTTGAGTCTGGAGATTTAGCCGCCTATGCGCCTTTTATTGAGTTGATGAAGAATTATAACAATTTATTTACAGACCTGGCGGCTTTATGGTTTCCCAAGAATGAGGATTACCCTTTTCATTGTGTATCAAGATTTATTGCGCAGCTTATTCGAGCGATAGGGGCAGATAAAGTGATGTTCGGTACGGACTGGCCTTATTTCTGCAACGGCATCACTTTGACCTACCGGCAGGGACTGAGGTTGATAAGAGAGGCAGATTCCTTGAAGCATGAGGAAATAGAGCTAATTTTAGGAAGAAATGCCCTCCGTTTTCTTGGGAAAAGAACTTGAACCTCAATATGTCGTAAGCTCAAAGGGTAGTGCAGATGTATCATGACAGCGCCATGATTGGAAAAATTTCGAAAAGAGTTGCCTCGGTGGAAAGAGTCGGTTCACGGATCATGAATACGATGGAGATTTCGCTTATTAAAGAAGGGAAGAGAATTCTGAAGTTACTCCCTTATCCGAAGAGAGATCTTCCTGAAGATACTATTGCGTTGGCCGGGAAAATCATAACGAAACAAATCAACGCCCCGTCATGCGGGCTTCTGGAGTTGAGAGAGGAAATATGTAAAACTCTTTTTGAAGAAACAAAGGTTACCCTGGATCCAGAAGACAATGTGATTGTAACCAATGGCGGTATGCATGCTCTAACACTAACATTCAATACGCTCTTGGATCCCGGAGATGAGGTTCTCATTTTCGCGCCCTGTTATTACTTCGGCGGTCTAATTGAGCT
>JBFMGN010000790.1:0-2274 GCA_040752435.1 Spirochaetota bacterium | reverse complement strand
CATCTCCCATCTGAAGTCCAGTTTGCTTTTCTGTATCCGCTCCTCAAAATCATTCCCTGATCTCCCTAATTGCCAATCTATAACCCGGACAAGATAGTCCTGCATCTTTTTGAGGACGATCCTGTCGCCTATGAATTTGGGCAGCGCCAGCGTCAGTGAAGAAGCGACTATCTCGATCGCGCCAGGCTGCTCCTTGAATTTGTAATAAAACCTGGATTTGGCGGACCACAGGGCCTCGGTCTTGATCGCCTCAAAAGGGATTTCGAAGAGGTCCGACGAGAATTTCATCAGCGCATCGACAGTGTCATCGATTTTTATAACGAATCTTTTGCAGATCGCCTCGAATGCCTTTGCGAGCCTGTCGTCCTCCATCGACCGCCATATATTAAACGCCTGTCTTACATGGGATATGATTGTCTGTTCGAGAGCGTTTTTGAGTTCTCTGGATGGAAGCGTTTTCATCCTGGTAAACTCCTCCTCGATATGAACCTGCTCCTGCGCAAGCAGTTCCTTCCTGAACTTCGTCAAATCATCGTCGAGGATGTCCCTGCTCAATCTCTTTGTTTCGCCGTCGAGGAGGATGTCGAAGTCACGTTTTTCGAGCATCACTTCCTGTTTCCGTGCTTCAAATGCCTCGATCTTGAGCCGGAGTTCGTCAAGAGGCGTTGTAAGGGATTTCATCTCAAGCTCCATCTCAAACCGCGCCTGAGAGAGCATCCGAAGAAGATTGTTGGCCGCGGACATGATAAGCACCTTGCCCTTTTCCTCGACAAGAAATTCATTCAGCGTCCTGGAGAATTGGGGAAGCCTGCTTTTCTGGATAATATCCTCTGAGTTGCTGCATTTTCCCTCCAGGGCAAGCCTTGCGGATACAGGGAATATTCTCACATTCGAGCCCATCGCCTCTTCGAGGACACCTTTCGAAAATTCTACGGATTCCTTCAGTTCTTTCTCGTTGAAATAGTCCGCCTTGTTGAGCAGAAAGAATATCCTGTCCGAATACTCCTTCACGTCTTTCAGGAAATCGAGTTCAGCCTTGCCCATTGGTTGGTCAACCGACAGGAGAAATAGCGCCGCATCCGACTTCGGCAGGTATCGATACGCCACATCTGTGTTGTGCTGATAAATGGAACCTACGCCGGGCGTATCGATTAGCCGTACGCCGTCTTTCAAATAGGGCGAAGGATAGGTGACGACGACTTCACTCACTTCCTTGATATTTTTTGGATTGCCTTTTTCCGTAACATATTCGGTAAGACTTTCGGGTTTGATCTCCGCTATTCTGCCGTCGTTGAAATGCACATTTATCCTGAGCGCTTCGCCGTATTTCATGATCGTGACTATGGAGGTAAGCGGGACGACTGCAACGGGAAGGATATCAGCCCCGAGAAGGGCATTGATCAAGCTTGTCTTGCCCCTCTTGAACTGGCCGACGACAACGAGGTTAAAGGTATTCGTCTCGATTTTCTCTCGCAACTCCTCGCAAGGACAGCCCCGGATGCTTTCCATAGCGAGCATTTCATCGAGGCATTTTAAAAGCTCTCCTTTCAGATGTGAGTATGCGGACAATGAAGAAGACATTTCCGACATTTGTGCCACCTCCTTATTCGCATAATAAAAAAACTCCTACCAAAGTTCCCTTCAGTAGGAGTTATCAGTCCTGTGAATCGGACAATTACCGGCGAACTCCATCGCCGTATTAAAATTATTTTACTATCTGACTTTAAGCAAATCAAGGTCTTTGTCAGTCACATAAAAATAGGGATGTGTCCCTATTTTCTCCTATTTTCTCACTGTATTTCAATCTCATCTTGAATATCACTCCGTCAACAAATATGTAAAAAACTTGCACTTCCCCTGGTTTAGTGGACACACCGAAGAGTTAGGGTACAATATATAACCTAATAACCTTGGAGGTGTAAAATGCAAGACAGCAAAGGACATAGGAAATACGATCGGCAGTTCAAGGAAGAAGCAGTGCGGCTTGTGACAGAAGGCAAAAGGCCGGTAACAGAAGTAGCCCGTGCACTTGGGATACATGAGAATCTGTTACATACATGGAAACGGAAATATAAAGAAGACCCTTCAGGGAGTTTTCCCGGCAAAGGACATCTAAAACCTCAGGATGAAGAGTTTAGGAAACTGCAGAAAGAAAACGCCGATCTCAAGGAGGAGAGGGAAATACTAAAAAAAGCGTTGGCCATCTTCTCAAAACACCCCAGATGAAATACTGGTTCATGGACCAGCATCGCTCCTGCCATGGGGTGCAGAAGA
>JBFMGN010000079.1:5092-9328 GCA_040752435.1 Spirochaetota bacterium | reverse complement strand
GTTTTAATTTCCGGTATATCCAGTTTTTACCCAATTTACCTATTTTATAATAGTGTTTTCTGCTAAACAATCTTCACTAAATAGTCCGCTTCTCCCTTAAAACCGGTACACTCAACCGGCCCGTTTTCAATACAATACGCCGCCCTGTACTCCCCCAGTCCATAAAGATCGCTTAAGAACAGGGTTACATTTTTATCAGGATATTTTTCAAGTGTGATTCTTTCACCGGTTCTTCCCGAAGTTAACGGCACCGAAAACTGATCAAAAGTTTCTCCGATACTTAACCCCAGTGCTTTAATAACGGCTTCTTTGCGTGTCCAGCATGAAAAAAAGACTTTTTGCTTTTTTGAAAATGGAAGTTTAACGAATTCTTCATATTCGCCCGCAGAAAAGACGTATTGAGCGATTTCGTCTACTTTCTTAAGGGGATGAATACGCTCAATATCCACTCCGATTCTTCTTTTCATGGCAAACCCGATAAGGATGGCATTACCCGAATGGGAAAGATTAAATGAAACGGAGTTATTGTTAATAGAACGGTCGATTTCCGGTTTGGAATTATGGTTGTATACAATAAGTATGTTTTCCGGCTTTACCTTTATATAACGGCTCAGCAAGAGCCGTACAATGCCCCGGCTCAATATAAAACTCTGTTTGGCTGATTCAACTCGATAGTTATCAATTTTTTCTCGTTCTTCTTTTTGTAAAATTTCCTGCAGTTTAGCGATCAATGGTTCTACGTTTTTTATAGAGAAAAGCCAGATATGCACTGTGCCGTCAGTCAAGCGGGGGAATTCGGCCGGTGGAATTGTCCAAAAGTCCAAACTGTTCATCATCTTTTTAATTCTACCGGTAATTCACACCATTTAAAAGGTCTTATAAAGGCAAGACACCTGTTTATTCTAAAGGGTATTGGTGGATTTCGCTCCCATTGACTTATCACAGACAATTTGAGTATTGTAGTAGACCGGAGTTAGTAATTGCAGTGGAATAGCCCGACACGGCTTAAGCCAACGCCGAACTTGATTATAATTAGAATTGCACGAATTATGGTTTAAGGATTATAATAAATAAAAAGAAATTAAATAAGTACAAGGAATAAATATGAAAAACCATAGAATAAATCCCCATGATGTCCGTGTGGTCATTACGGGTATCGGTACCATCAACCCTCTGGGAAATAATGTCGACGAATATTGGAATAGCCTGCTTGCCGGAAAATCCGGCGTCCGTAAAATTAAAAATGCAGATATTGGAAATTATCATATTAAAATTGCCGGCGAGGTCGATCTGCCGGACTTATCTGAATATTTCAAAGAAAAGAGGATGATCAAACGCCTGGATCGCTATATCGTGCTGGCGTATATCGCCGGTTCCCAGGCTGTTAAAGATTCGGGACTGGATATTGAAAAGGCGCCCCACAGGTACGGAACACTTATCGGTACGGGTGACGGCGGGATATTGGCAAATTTTGAGAATATAAAGAAAATTGTTACCACCGGTATGGAATCGGCCTCCCCCTTTTTTGTAATAAATGCAATTCCGAATACCGGCTCCGGTTATTTTGCCCAAAACTGGAACCTGCAGGGGCCTTCATTTTCGGTTAATTCCGCCTGTGCCACCAGCAATCATGCCATTGGAATAGCGTCTTCCCTTATTAAGATGGGTATGGCAGATGCCTTTTTCGTAGGTGGTTCTGAGGCGCCCGTCAATGCCAGCGGTATTGCCGCCTTTGGCAATATAACTGCCCTTTCAGAACGCAACGAAACTCCGGAAACTGCAAGCCGGCCGTTCGACAGAGACAGGGATGGGTTTGTATTGAGTGAGGGTGCGGGAATTTTGTGCATTGAAGAGCTTGAACATGCAAAAAAGCGGGGGGCCGACATATACGGCGAAGTTAGCGGGTTCGGCTTTTCAAGTGATGCCCACGACCTGGTTGCCCCCCATCCTGAAGCACGGGGCGCCGCCCAGGCGATGGAGGCCGCCTTGGACTATGCCGGTCTTGAACCGAAAGAGATAGACCTTATCAATGCCCATGCAACTTCAACCCCTCTGGGGGATGCAATTGAAAATTTGGCTGTGCAGAAGGTATTCGGCGAGTACGCCACGAAAATTCCGGTTCACAGCACAAAGTCCATGACAGGGCACCTGCTTGGGGCGGCCGGTGCAGTTGAAGCCATAGCTATCATTCTTGCTCTGGAGAAAAAGATAATTCATCATACCACTAACCAATTTAACCAGGATCCCAATATTACTTTTAATGTTGTAAAAAACGAACCCCTGGAAAAAGAGGTAAAACATGCCCTCTCCAACGGTTTCGGTTTCGGAGGACAAAATTCAACCCTTATCTTATCCAGGTTTTCGGGTTAAGGCGGGTTTTATTCTTAAGCTTACAATTACACAAAACAGACTTCGCCTATGGTGACACAGGCAACTTTCCCGTCGGAAACAGCCTGACCAATGGCTTTTCCAAAAAAACCGTCGTACTCCAGGCTTTTAGCCAGGAGAACGACATCACTATCCGGTAGAATCGGTTCCAGAAAATAGGCACCGACGACACGGGTAGCCCGTATATTAACAGGCCTGGCCTCTTCCCGGATGTTTGTAATTTGATTCAGAACGAAATAGTAGAGACATAAGCCTAATTGGCCGAGCATTTCTATTTCGAGGACACCGGGGTATACGGGGAAGCCGGGGAAGTGGCCTTTAAAGATTTGATCTGCCCCGCTGATAAAACGCCCACCCGCTATCAGACCTTCTTTTAAGTCTATCCCTGTTATTGTGTCCAAAAAAAGGAAAGGTTCACGATGGGGGATGATTTTCTTTATTTCTTCTTGCCCCACCGCGAGTTTGACGGGCAGGGTTTCCGGGTTGCAGATGGGTTTTTTCCGGTATGTGCGCAGCAATGAATCGTAATCCACTCTAGCTTTTAAGTCCCTTTACGATAACGTCTTCTACAATGTTCAAGACTTTATCCATTTCTTCCTGGGTCAATTGAGCTGAAACTGATATTCTGAAACGCCGCGCGTGTGCCGGAACAGCAGGGAAATCAACGGGCTGCAAAAAAAGCCCGCGCTGCTGCATTTCCGCCGCCAATGTCATGAGCTTTTCGCCGGAGGCGCCGATTATTATGGGTATAACCTGGGATTCTGTATTCCCAAGGTCAAGCTTCATCGACTGCAGGTGGTTCATCATATAATTTACATTGGCCCAAAGCCTGTCCCTCAAGGATGAATCCCGCGTTGCAACTTCCAGCGCTTTTATCAGACCTGCAACTACAGGGGGGGAAGGAGCGCAGGAAAAATTCCAGGGGGAGGAATAACCTTTAAGATAGCGGATAAGACGTGCATTGGAACAGACAAACCCGCCCACACCGCCGAAAGATTTACTCAAAGTCCCGAAAGAAATTCCGATTTTATCCTCAAGACCAAGATGTTCCGCCACACCTCTGCCGTTGGCTCCGAAAATCAAGGTTGAGTGCGCCTCGTCGATGAAAATGCCTGCATGGTATTGTTCACAAACTTCGACTATGTCTTTAAGCCTTACAAGGTCGCCATCCATGGAATAGACGCCTTCCACCGCCACGAGTATCCGTTTTCCTTTTGCCTTTTCGAGCATTGAAGCCAAAGAGTCCGGATTGTTATGCTCAAAAAACAGCATTCGTGCCCCGGAAAGTGTTCCGCCGTCTACCAGGCTTTTATGACATTTCTCATCAAGAATGAAAAAATCACCTTTTCTCAATATTCCCTGAATTGCCCCCATGTTTCCGCCGAGTCCGCTGGAATAGAGTAAACAATCCTCTTTCTGTTTAAACTCAGCCAGCATTTTCGCGAATTTAACATGCAGATCGAAGGTGCCGGATAGAAGCGGAGCACCGGAAGCCCCAAGACCGTAGCGGTCAAGGGCTTCCTTGGCAGCTTGTATGACCTCAGGGTGGGTCGAAAGACCAAGATAGTTGTACGAGGTGAGGTTGATAATTTTTCTTTTTTTACCGTCGAACTTGCTTAAGATTTCCGTTGAAGTCCTGGGAGCGGCGAGAAGCTGCTGTTCGAAGAATTTGTAGCTTTCCTGTACCAGAGGGTGATTGATCCATCGATCGAATTCTTCCGGCGGGGACAAAACATCGGGATTATCGTTGTAGAAAAAATCGGCCAGACTGTAATTCAATATGTCGGACATCGTATTTTAAGTTACCTATTCAGCCGTATACTGCAGGAATCTTTCTGCCAGGCCGTC
>JBFMGN010000079.1:0-5082 GCA_040752435.1 Spirochaetota bacterium | reverse complement strand
GACAGCTCGGAACGGGGTATTTTAATATTCAGTTCACGCATAGAGCACGAAACGACTTCAATAATGTCAAGGCTGTTTGCTCCGTAGTCCTTCATGGTTTTTTGGGGATCAATATCTGCTATATTAACATCATCCAGATTTTCAGCAATATTCTTTTTAATTACCTCAATTATTTTTTCTTTTGTCATCTTACTTCTCCTTAACTACTAATTTTTATTTTATAACCATTGCTTAAGACCCCCTGCTAAGGAGCATAAGCTTCTGGACTGGATTATAATTCTTCGCAAAATGCGAAGGTTTGTCAATGGAACAGCACAGGGCTTAAACCCTACGTTTTTTTCGATTTAAAATAATGCATCATCATATTATCCTGAAAAGGGAGCCCATAATCAACAGTAATTATTTGTCCGTTTAAAGCATTCAAGAGCCCGCTGCAAAGAGCCAGGACCGCCTTTCCGCAGTCTTCCGGTTTCAGGATTAGATCTTCGGTAATGCCGTTTTCCCTGTAAAAATTGAAAAAATCTTCACCGAATATGGCCTCAAAGGATTTTGTCTTCACAGTGCCGAATCGAATTACATTCACCCGGCTGCCTTCTTTTAAGAGATGAACTGATAAGTAGCGCGCAAAATGTTCCAGAAGTGCTTTGGCGCCTGCAACGAAGTCATACCCTTTATAAAAATGATCGGGACCATCGCTTGAGATACCTACTATCCGCTCAGGGTACTTTCCAAAACGCTCTTTTATTCTGCGGGTGTATTCCACCAGCGGCCAGGTGCTGTACTCGATGGTCTTGAAAAAGGAGCGTTTTCTATAATCTTCAAGAGAGTTAACCTGAGGTGCAAACCCGACATTACTGATAAAGATATGGATGTCTTTTTCCTGCCGGGCGATTGCATCCAGGAGTTTGTCCGTATCCTCGTCGTTTGCAACATCGGCTTCCAGGATTACGGGCTTAACGGCACCCAGTTTCTCAAAAGCGCGGTACAGTTCCTCCGTATCGGCGGAGCCCCATTTGTGCGTCATGTAGACTTTTGCACCGGCCATCGCAAACTGCTGAGCACTGGCCAAACCTATACCTTGAGTACCGCCGGTTATCAATACTGTTTTCCCCTGTAAATCTATAGAAATCATTTCTTGAACTTATTCAATGTAGAGTTTATTAATTGTATCTTTTGTTTCCGGGAAAGAAAAACTGATACGGTGCATAAAATCTTCCTGTACCCTCGCATCAACCAGCAGCTTTTTTTTCTGCGCACTTAAAGCGTATTTCAAAAGATACAATGATTTTACATTCTTCTCACACATCTGTAAAGCGATATCCCGGGCTTTTTGCAATACCTGGTTTTTAGGCAGGATATAGTTGACGTTGGTGGATTTCGCGGCCAGTTCCCGGCCTTTAAACCGTTTGCCGGTATACATCATCTCAGCCGCAATGAACGGGCCAACCAATCCTTCCAGCAGCTTTGTACAGCCCATACCGGGGGTAAAGCCCATGGACATGAAAACTACCCCATACCGGCTTTCCAGGGCTGCCACTACGATGTCACAGCACAATGCCATTACCAGGCCGCCCCCAACCGCATGTCCTTCCATGGCCGCTATTACCGGAAATGGGGTGGAAACCAGCCTTTCGGATATCAGAATATCTTTTACCAGAATTTCCCCATCGCATATATCTAAAAGGGTCTGCTTTTCAGCACCGCCGCAGAAGACATCCTCCAAACCCTTTAATATCAGCACCTTCGGCTTTATTTTGTTTTCAAGCTCATCAATTCCAGCCTGGAATTGAGCAATAAAATCATCGGAGAATATATTCTTACCTTTCCGGTCATTCATTTCGAGCAGTGCAATTCCATTTTCTTCCGAAAAAATCCGTATTTTATCATTCATTGTCTGTTCCTGTAATATTTTTTTTGAGTATTAAGGGTTTTTCAGGCTTAAATTTCGAAAACCAGGGGGGTGTCATTCCCTGGTTGAAGGAGGAAATAGCCCTAAGGACCGAGGGTGTCTGAAGGAGTTCCAGCAGCTTTTCCCTGGCAGATTCCTGCATATGCTCGATATCCTTCCCGAAAATTTTCTCCGTAAAAGCCTTCGTTTCCGCCAGGGCGTCCGGAGAGCTCTTTAAAAGACGTTTTATCAGGTTTATAACGCCTTTTTCAAGTTCCTCTTCCGGATAAAGTTCGTCGATCAGGTTCAGGCGATATGCCTCCTCCGCGGTAAGTGTCCTGGAGGAAAGAATCAGGTAGCGGGCCTTCTGGGGGGCGAGGCGAAGAGAGAATAGAAAAGGGAGTACATTCGCCGGTATAAGCCCGAATAAAACCTCCGATAATTCAAAACTTGTCTTTTCGGAGGAAATGATGATGTCACAGGCTGTGACCAATCCGACCCCCCCTGCCTTTACCTCGCCGCGGAGCAGGCAAATTACCGGTTTCGGGGCTCTATATATTGATGAGAGCAAGCCGACGTAGGCTGATACGGCTGCTTCGGCTGCGTTGGGATCAACTTTGGCCGCATCCAGTTTCATCAGATCCATACCCAGGCAGAAAGTCTCACCCTCGGAACGGAGGGCAATAACCCGTACATCTTCCCGAGCAATGGATTTACTCAATGCATCGAGCAGCGCATTGAGCATTTCAAGGTTTAAGCGGTTGCCTCTTTTACTATCGCACAGAGTTATTACGGCAACCTGAGAGTCAACATACCAGTCGATAAGGGACAAGGATCAACTCCACTCGTAGGTTCTATAAAAATCTTTTACTTTTTTAAGTACCAGGTAGCCTTTCCCTTCGTAAAACGTTTTATACCAGTCCTTCAGTATCGAAAAATCGGGGGTTACATCGGGTTTTTCTATGCAACTCTCCCGAATTTTCTCAACCATTTCATATTCCTGAACATTGACTTCTTTTCTGCGGGCCAGCGAGGCATTAATTGTTTCAGCTACATTACACGCTTTTGCTTCCGGACAGAGACGACCGCTGTAGAATTCTCCGATGGCACCCGACCCGTATGCAAAAAAGCTTATCCTGTCCCCCGGTTTCAAATCCCTGGCGTTTTGAAGGAGGCTGCAGATACCTACAAAATTGCTCGAGCTGTAGGTGCTGCCCGTACGCTTGGCATAATACAAGCTGGGAACAACTTTCTCCTGGAAACTTTCTAGAATTTCAGCTTTTTTCCTTGGCCGGGTTAAGTTGCAGAGCGTTCTATGGGCCTGAAAAGCTATACCCGGAAAAGGAGTATGGTAGACGCAGTATTTAAAATATGTATCAAAATCAATTTCTGTGCCAACATGCTCAAGGTAATTGCGAAAAGAACCCTCAAGTGCATCCATATAACTGAACAGGCTGACCTCGTTATTTCCAACTTCATCCCTGGCGCTCGGCCGGAAGGTATCGTAAACATCCGTGGTCCAGGTGCCCTTCTTTTCCAGTTCAAACTCCATGATCTTTGGATTATCACTCAGTACAAGCGCGGCGGCTACACCCCCCATAACGAATTCCTCTTTTTTGCTAAGATGCATCCGACTGAAGTCTGTGGAGATTACCAGAGCCTTTTTCCCATGGTTGGTTCCCGCTGCAAGCCAGTTTAACGCGGTATCCAGAGCTGCGACGCCGCTGTAACAGGCGTGTTTTGTCTCATAGTTCCTGACGTTTGGAGAAAGGCCGAGGGCACCGTGAATATTGGTGCTTATGGGTTTACCGAAATCCACAGAACCTTCTGTGCCGACAATAAACATCCCGATGTCTTTTTTATCTTCTTCGGTCAGAATCGGTTGGGCGGCATTGGCGCCCATGGTGACTGTGTCTTCATAGGGAGGATTGATGGATCTGCACTCGATTAAATAATCGCTTACAACTTCTTGCGGGTCGAGATTTCGTGCCTGAGCCAGTTTCACCAGGTCGAGATACAAAGAACATGGGTATAAATTAATCTTTTCTATTCCTATTTTTCTCATAGCAGTGTCAAAGCATAATGACTCACGGTATATAGGTCAAGCCTCCCGAGACATGAATTACCTCTCCGTTTATAAAGCCGGCATCTTCTGTCGTTAAGTAGTAAACGAGGCTTGCAATTTCGTCCGCGCTGCCCACCCGTTTTAAGGGACAGTAATCGAACCAGATTTTGCGCAAAGGTTCCGCCAGATTATTCTTGACCATGTCAGTTTCTACATACCCGACGGCGACTATGTTGCTGGTAATGCCTTTCGGACCGTATTCCCGTGCCAGGGTCTGGGTAAGCCCGATAAGTCCAGCCTTACTGGCCGCGTAATTCACCTGGCCGCTGGAGCCGTGCTGGGCCAGGGAAGAAATATTGATAATTCTTCCTTTTCTATTTGAGATGAAATGCATAAGAAGGCTTCGGATTACAAAAAAAGGTCCTGAAAGGTTCGTGGTAATAACTTCTTCCCATTCTTCATCACTCATAAGAACTGCAGCATTGTCTCGAACTATACCGGCATTGTTTACAACGCTGTCGATATTATCAAAATCCTCGATAATTCGCTCCATTTGTTCCTCAACTTCCCTGGAGTTTTTTACATCCATCTTATAACTCTTGATGACTGCCCCCGGCCGTATTGCCTGTGCCATCTTTACTGTTTCAAGGGCAGCCTCTTCATTACCGGCATAGGTGAATGCACATCCATAACCTTCTTTTACAAATTTATGGACAATCGCCCGGCCGATTCCCCGGGATCCGCCTGTAACAACTGTATTCATAAATTAGCCCTCATATTTTTTAAAAACTGAGCAGCAATTAATACCGCCGAATCCAAAAGAGTTTTTAACCATATACCTGATATCGTGTTTTACCGGGCCATGGGCGCATACATCCAGATCTACCTGGGGATCCAACTCATCGATATTGATGGTGCCATGCAGCATTCCGTTCTGCATTTGAAGAACGCCTCCGATTGCCTCGACAATCGGTGCAGCCCAGCAAGTATGGCCAAGCATTGATTTAGGGGCATTGAGTTTTAGTTTGTAGGCATGTTCTCCGAAAGCATATTTTATCGCCTGGATTTCCTCAATGTCTCCCAGGGGGGTGCCGGTAGCGTGGCAGTTGATATAATCGACTTCTTCCGG
>JBFMGN010000789.1:0-2280 GCA_040752435.1 Spirochaetota bacterium | reverse complement strand
TCGTCAATTCATTCTCACTGTGACCGGAGGTGATCCGAAACCGAAGGAGTGAGCCTCCCATGGGTACTGCCGGGTAAGCTATAAGATTATGAAAGATACCCTTTTCAAAGAGCCGGTTGGAAACTTTTACCAGCCGATCCAGGTCGGGAATGAAGAGGGGTACTATCGCGGCTTTCGGGTCTCCAATCTCCAGGTTCAATGCCTTAAGCCCGGCGGTAAAGAAACGGATATTGCTGAACAACTGCTCGCGTATGCCGCCGTCTTTCCGGATTATCTGGAGGGCTTTCAGGGCGGAGGCGGCTGAAGCCGGTGGGATGGCCGATGAGAAAAGGTAGGAATGGGCATAATACCGCAAGTAAGCGATTACTTCTTTCGTTGAAGCGATAAATCCGCCTGTGCCGGCCAGGGCTTTGCTCATTGAAGCCATAATGATATCGGTGTTATCGATGCAGCCGTTAAACTCGGCGGCACCGACTCCCTTTTCCCCAAGCACGCCGAAGGCATGGGCCTCATCCACCATAACTCTGCAATCGTTGGTTTTGGCAATCCTGGCTATTTCGGCCAGAGGGGCCAGGCTGCCGTCCGCGGAATAAACACCATTAACAGCGATCATAAGGCCGTTGTATTTGAATTTCGCCCTGCTGATCATCCGCTTAAGGCTTGAAATTTTATTGTGAGAGAACATCAGGGTTTTCGTGCCGCTTAAGATGCAGCCGTCAAGAATACTGGCATGATTAAACTGATCGCTTATCACGACGTCGGCCGGCCGCATAAGGCCTGAAAACACTCCGATGTTGGTTGAATAGCCGGAGTTAAAAAGCATAACCGCTTCTTTACCGGTAAAATCGGCCAGCTCTTCCTCCAGCCTTTGATGGATGGAGAGCGTCCCGCCTACCATGGAACCAGAACCGCTTCCGGTTCCATACTTTTGTAATGCCTCGATTCCCGCCTTAATTACATCGGGATGGGTTGTAAGGGCCAGATAGTTGCTGCCCCCCAGCATTACCATATCTTTCCGTTCTTTACTGTTCTTGTGAATGAAGCAGGCGGTGGAAGTACTGGCTGAATCGAGGTAGTAGGAAAATGCATGCAGATCGGAAGTGATTTTTTTATACAACGTATTGTAGAACAGTTCTGCCTTGGAAAAAACGTCATCGGAAGGATAGGAGAGAAAATCCGCCAGAGTCTTGTTTTTTAATTCGCTCATCTGGCTTTTTTGAAAACGGAGAATATCATCCAGCAGTTCCAGGAGATTTTCTTTTGATTTCTGATCCAATTCTGCAAACTCAAAGCCGTTGTAATAACCTTTCACCCCCGCCGGGTTGGAAAAGAGGAGTTTTCCAACCCCTTTCAGCGTATATGTTTTTTTACTGAAAATGAAACCCTCTATTACGGTTGAAAATGGTATATTGGCCGCGGGCACCAACTCTTCATCCACCAGGAACCCCACTCCTTTCTGGCTTATGTTGACACCTTTGCCAGTAATCGCGTTGGATTGAAGCATGAAGGTTATGTCAAAACGGGGGACTTTTCTTTTTATATCAATCATGTTAGTGGATAAAGATTAGGATGAAAAAAAACAAAAAGTCAACTATCCCTAAAATACTGGACATTCTCATTTATTTGATGGTAGATTTGTTTAAAAAAGATGGATCACATTGATAGTTTATATGAAAAGCTTAAGAGAGAATATAAAACACCCGCAAGTTTAATAAAAAGAAAGCTTTCCCGTGTATTCTTCTTTTCATATTTTCTGACCGAAAGGCCCAAAATAGCATTATGGAATAAAGGCAAAAATCTCGCTAAATTCAGCTTCCTGAGGCTCAATCTTTTCCTTTGCCCGGATTACAAGGCAAAATTGGATAAACTTTTTTTGGAAGTCATTGTCCCTTTATCCGGCTATGTAAAAGAGATTTTGGTAAAAGGCTGGCGTTGGGCTATGCTATCGATACGGGAATATAACTTGATTGTGTTTTTCGCGGATTTTTGCGAAAAAATGTCAATGATAGAGAGAGCCGCCGATCTAAAGGACACCGACTTTTTCAAGATGGAAGAGGCCTTTTTAAAAATCGTTTACAGGGAAGAGTATCCTCAAATAATCGTTAAAATCTTTGAAAAAATTCTTATTCTGCATAACAAAGATTTTTCTGAAAACCGGGAAAAATTGGAAGGGATCATTAAAAACTTTTCCTGTTTTTTCACATCAGGTTGTTTTTCCCCTTCTATCTATGATTTGCTCCTGATATACAATATGGTGCGTTTTAGAAGATACCTGGAATG
>JBFMGN010000788.1:0-2280 GCA_040752435.1 Spirochaetota bacterium | reverse complement strand
GGGTTACCGCTTTATTGATGCCAAGTTCCAGAGCCTCCTCTGTTATAGAGATGAGCGGCAGGTATAACAGCACCTTCCAGTAAGGACGCAAAAGATTAATTACAGTTACAAAAACAAACACGATTATATTTGGAACTATTTTTACAGGCTTACCGGACAGGGATGCCAGCAGTATATATCCAGCCGTCTGGATTACTTTAATGGGAATATTTCTCTGGAGCAGGAAAGCGGGAATGACCAGGATACCGGAGATAAGAAGGAACGACGAGGAAATATTTTGGAGTAGAAACTTCTGGATTGTTTTCTTTTTAATAATGTTCACCGGATATTCCCCTTAAGCGCCTTAAACCAATCCGATGTATTTGAAAACCGGATTGCAAAAAATCCTAAAAGAATGGAGGTTATAAAACCTGCAATCAGAAAAGGCGGGCCGATCAACCATATTCCTTCACCGACGACTAATCGACCGGCAAGCAAAAGCTGGACCAGGTTGCTGGAAAGGGCGCCCAGCATACTTACCCCGATTAGACTGATACGGTTTTTTCCGATTTTCCACAGCGCGAGCATTACAATACCGCTTCCGAAAGAACCGGTAAATGAGAAGAGAAAGATATACGAAAACAAAGTACCATTGATCAGCCCGGAGGTTAAGGCTTTCAAAGCGATAAGCAGTATAACAAATTGGGGTTCCATTATATCCAGCGCAATAAGAATGGGGAGATTTGCCAGGCCCAGTCGAAAAAAAGGGAGGGGTCTGGGGATAAGGTATTCAATGGTTGAAAGGAAGATTGAAAAGGCTGCAAACAGGGCAACCAGGTTCAAATTTTTCCGGGAAGATTCTTCAGAATGTGCCTGCATCGATTCGTTCCCTATCTTTTCCCGCTATCCGAATAAAAACCCTGTTGGGCAGACAGGCAATCCAGGCCCCCGGCTTTGAGATAGTACCGGATGAGACACAGATTTTCTCGCGGCATGGAGCAGAAACAACCCATACTTTTTTGTCTTTTATTGTAATAATTGTATCACCCAACGGACCGGTTATATTTATTGTAAGATTGCTGTCCAGAGGGTATATCCACTGGTTACCGGGTGATTGTATATACACTTGAAGCTCGGTACCTGAGTTATTGTAGGCGTGGAGCGAGAATAATAATATTGTAAACAGAGTCGCGCAGAATGCCAGATAATCTAAAATCTTAAGCCGCCGCATGTATAGTATTGGTAGTACAGGAATTGAAAATAATCAATCCTTACTGCCGAATCTCACTTCATCCGTCCGATAATTCGTATTCCGACAAAAATAAGCAATACACCTGACCCCATTATCAAAGTAATCCGTTCGGCCAGGAAAATAGCGCCTAGCGCAGATGCAAACACGGGCGTGATATATTCGGTTTGCGACGCCATGGATGCACCGAATCGTTTTGTAATGTATGAATAAAGGAAAATGCTGCCGCAGGTACCAAAAATCGCGGCATACAATAAGCTTCCGAATCCCGACGCTCTCACGCCTGAAAAGTTGAATCCTTTTGACAGCAGCGTCAGGGGTATCAGTACCAGTGTCGTGCTGAAGGATCGAATACTGGCGACGGTGAAGGCAGTTTCAGTCTTTAGAGACCTCTTGATGATTACCAGCCCCCAGGCGTTTCCTACAAGTCCTAAGAAGACCCAGGCATATCCACGTAAATCCGGCTGGGTTATATCAGGTAAGCCTGTTTCTTTGAAAACAAATAAAACACCGGCCCCGATAAATGCGACCACAGCTCCGATCATTTTCCTGGGACTAAGGGGTTCATCCTTCAGGAAAACCTGTGCCAGAATAAAAGTGACCACCGGGGTCAGCGTGACAAGAACTGAAACAACTCCGCTTGAGAGATAATTTAAAGATTTTATGTAGGCTGTAAAAGTCAACGCTGTTCCTACTAACCCGACCAGCGCGGCTTTAGCCCAAACCCGGATATCCGACGGCAGCTTCAACCCCGGAACAATTATGTATATGCAAATATTTACCATTGAGGCGAGTACAAAGCGCAACGCAACATACGTTAATGCATCAAACTGTTTGATCGCGAACCTGGATACTACCATTGTCGAACCAAGGAGGAAGCCCAGTATTATTAATAGCGGTAATGCCTTAAGACCGCTGATTGTATTTCGCCTTATTTTTACCACGCGTGAATTCCTTTTCGTTTGAAATGTTAACCGAGCGATGGATCCGGCTTCACAGCATGATTTTTTCCGTAAAATGATATTTTCCGGATGCAACAGTTTTTTCTCCAA
>JBFMGN010000787.1:0-2280 GCA_040752435.1 Spirochaetota bacterium | reverse complement strand
TCCGTCGCTTTTTCAACGACTGGGATGCCCCGCCCGAGTGCCTGGCCTCGCTCGGAGTGCCGCCTCCGGTTTCGCGGGTGCTGGAGGCAGCCGCCCTGCTCAGCGACGGTCGGATCCTGGACAGCCTGGAGATCATGGCCAGGCGTCGCTTAAAGAGAACAAGCTGAAAATATTAATCCTGCAAGATTTTATTATTTTGTATACTATTAAAATTAAAAAGTATACAATAACAAAAATAATCTTGACAAAATTGTATTCTCAGCACATGATAATATACAAAGGTGAGATGCTCTCTGACTGCACCCTAAAAAGGAGGGGGGATATTTAATAAAGATTATACCAGTCCCTTTCTTAACGCTTTTGATAATTATGGCAGATGTTCTTATCTACAGTGGAGAAAAGAATGACCTCGGAAAAAAAAGTCCACTTCAAAATTAATCTCGGTAATCTGTTGCTTGGAGGAAGTTTCGGCGTCTTCATTGCGGTGGTCATTTTCTCGATTAGTATAGCCATTTTTTCAGATAAATTTTTAACTGCTACCAATTTTTTTGCTACCTCGCGCGCCTTTTCACTGTGGATTGTCGTCGGTTTTGCCCAGATGATAGCGTTGTTAATCGGCCATTTAAATCTTTCCGTTGGAGCCATTGGAGGATTAGCCGCGGTTACCGCCGGCTATTTCTTCCAATCGGTCAGTGTCCCTCTGTGGGCGGGAGTTTTGCTTGGAATAGTAGTGGGAACAGCCTGCGGTGCCCTTAACGGTCTGATTATCACGGAAACAGGCATCAATGCTTTTGTGGTGACCCTGGGAACCACCAGTGTCTTTACCGGACTGAATTACGGTTTTACACATTCTCTTCCGTTTTCGGATATCCCGGCTTCATTTAGTTACATCGGTCGGGGGAAGGTATTAGGAATGATACCGATCCTGTTTTTCATAATGGTCTTCATTGCAGTATTACTTTTTTTTACGATAAAGCATACGGTGGTCGGCCGGCGAATATTAGCGACCGGTGGAAATAAGGAAGCTGCGGTTTTATCGGGCATAAATATAAAGAGAATTACCTTCCTGGTACACTCTTTATCCGGCCTGCTGGCGGGTCTAGCCGGGGTACTGTTTGTCGGCCGGCTCGGGGCTGCTCATCCTACGATCGGCCAGAACTGGTTACTCATGTCCTTTGCCGTCCCCATTATCGGCGGAACATCTCTTCAGGGCGGAAGCACCTCCATACTGGGTGTGGTTTTAGGGGGAGTGTTGATGACCTTGCTGTCCAACGGCCTGGTTCTGTTAAAAGTCGATATTTTCTGGGAGCAATTTTTTCTGGGAATACTCCTTTTAATAGCGGTAGGCGTCGACAGAGCCAGGACGGTCTATGCCGAAAGCAGATACTTTTAAAAAAGAAGACAGGTGATTGGCTGGATTTAAGAATCGGCCAACATATTTTATAGAAGGAAGGAGGTGAAAGCAGTTACCCGCACGAATATAGCCGCAGAGCCTGGTCGCTATATTCTACCGAACCATACAATTCTAAAGGTAGAATTGTCAAAGAGATCAATTTTTAAGGAGGGAGTATGAAACGTTTATTTTCACTTTTGGTAGTCACTATTTTAGCAGTCCTTACGGTTATGCCCCTGTTTTCCGGCGGAGCCCAGGAGAAAAAAGAAAAATCCAGGTTTGCCGTTACCGGAGTCAAACATCCCTATTTTGCCCCAATGGAAGGCTCGGCCGCCGATTATTCCAAAAGGACCGGAATAGAGACAATCTACAGAGCCACCCAGAATTTCGATCAGGAAGAGGCGAATGTAATTATCGAGGGACTGCTTTCCCTGGGTTATAACGGTTTCGCCATGTGGCCCGGTCACCCTGTCTCTGTAAATGCCACTATTTCAGAGCTGGTTGATCAAGGAATACCCGTTGTTTTGATAGCCGGGCCGGCGGAATTACCGACAAAAGCATCTCTCTGTATTGCCACGGATGTGAAGGCCTCGGCCATGAAAGCCACAGAAAATGTTATCAAGGCCATGGGAGAGAAGGGAGACATTCTAAATCTCCTGGGCGCCCTGTCTGATCCCAATACCGTGCTTAGAAAGCGAGGCGTAGAAGAAGTGATCGCTAAATATCCCAATGTTCATTTGCTGGGGGAAATAGCCGATATTGATGCTTTTGAAGCCGCCTCAACCAAGATCGACGCCTTTTTGTCGGCCAGGGCTAAAGAGGTTGATGGAATGGTAGCCACAGCCTATGTGCCGACCGTAGTGGCGGCGGAAGCCTTAACTGAAATT
>JBFMGN010000786.1:0-2284 GCA_040752435.1 Spirochaetota bacterium | reverse complement strand
GTAACCAGCGCCTCTTTTGCACATCATCAACGAAAGGATTATCTTTAATTTTTTGAGAATCAAATAAATGGCCGTAATCAATGATTAAGCGACGGTAAACCGCCTGAGCAAGGAGTGGGAGGACGTTTGGTCCATCCATGTGTTCCCAGGCAGCGGACAGAATCCCATCAACCAAGTCTCGGTAAATAAAATTTACTTCATTGCGGCGCCATTTCTGCCTGATTACCCACTCCAATGCAACAGAAATATGCTCTGGCCTGAGCTTTTCGATAATTCCTTTAGAGACGAACATGTAATATTCATTAATCTCGTGGTTCTGTGGCGCTACAGTGATAAGATCGAACAACTGCTCAGCCGTTAGATAATTAGGCCAAAGCACAGTTAGCACGGCGCCACGGACCTGAATATTCGTAACTTTTGGGCGCTTTTCATCTAAGAGTTCAATCAATCCAGCTTTGGTCTCGTCATCGGCTGCCTTCTCTAATCCATTGATAGCGTAAATGCGGAGACCGGTGTCCACTGAATCATCAAAGGCAAGAGCTACTAGCTCAGTCGCTAGGCCCATTACCGAGCAGGCATTTACTATTTCCAGTGCCAATAGACGGGAATGGTCATTTTTTTCTGTGTCAGCCAAGTACGGGTGCAACTGGTCGGCGAGTCCAGGATGGTTAAGATGTCGAAGACGGCTGAAATAGTCTCTATAATTCCACCGAAAAAATAGCTCACCCCGCTCAGTCAAGTCCAAAAGAGCCTGTACAAGCCTTTGTCGTTGTTGATTATCGGCAGTGGCGACGTCGCTACGAAGGAGGACCTCCGGTTCGTTTTCTAGGAGTGTGTCGAATATCTGCCGGTCGGACGTTGCAATGCGGGCAGCGACCTCTTGAAGTTGAGGGATGACCTGTAGTTTACCTGTAAGTTCATCAGTTATAAGGCCGAGAATTTGCTGTGGTGTTACTCTGTGGTCCTGGAGATACGAGGCGGCGAGATATTCAGCATAGGTCTGGTGCGCCCAGCCCAGGCGATGAAGGCCTCGAGATGAGAAAAGGCCCGTGTTAAGTGTCTCTCTAATAGCATTCCAGTTCACATCGAAATTGCGTTCGTTCGCCCTTTCATGCCCTACGGCCAGGGTATTTATGGTCACGTCTTCGGGAGGGACTTTCCCCTCATCCGGCACTGTCCACACCGCGAATTTGTTGGAAAACACCATAATAGCCGCAATTCGCTTGGCCACGGCTAGCCGCTGTTCGGTATCATAAACAAATGGTACATGACTATCTCGGCGTTCCGGTGATTCCTCGCAGAGTAGCCGGCATCCTTGCTGATAGAGATCGGCCTCTGTGTTCGGTAGATGTTGGTTCTGCCGGTAGGTATTGAGTAAAAAACGTAGGGTGACGGGCTTGATAGCGAGTGATTGAGCCCGAACGCGTTCTATTTCCTCAAGAAAATTGTCGGCCTCCAAACCCTCAGCCTCGGCAGCAGCACGAACGTCTTTACGGCGCAGGGGGGCCAACTCATAGGCGGCGAACTGCTCTTCACCCCAATATTTTATTAAACTCGATTCCAATGTGGTCGGCCATTCAGCCGTACGGCAAGCTATTCGCAAATGCAGGCGTTTCACGGGAGCGTTACGGAGTTGGTCAGTGAGGATAGGTACAACCGTGTTAATACGGAGCAAACATTCATCCAAGCTGTCCAGCAGCAGTTCAAGGACATAATCGCCCGATAACCAATTCAGGTATGTATTAGACTTGAAAATTTCATTGATGAGTCTAGATTCTTCGCCGTATTCCTTTAAGTTCTTCAGATATACTCTTCCAGGTGGCTGAACCGATTCAAATATTTCTTGCATGGCCTGCGACTTGCCAATGCCCGGTTCACCCAGAAGAGCGAGGCAGGGAACGGAGGCGATAGCGGGATATTGCCTGGCATCTGGATTTAAATGAAATCCAAACTCGTTGTCAGGATCCGTCAAGTAACCGCCATCACTTAGATTTATCCTGCCGTCCCGAGGACACCAAAAACGCTTCCAATTGTATATTATGTTATTCATCACAGTACCTTGTCGTTAAAATTGGCATTTGGATTTGCCCATGATCTTTTACTAAAAAGTTAATAGCAAATATAACATTTATTTATTCCTTTGGATAGTGCCATATTTAGCAGCGTTTAAAATTCAGGTCAAATCGTTTAAGAGCTTCAAATTTCGTGAATATTATACCATACCCTCCCAATCTTAGTCAACCATTCCTGTTTCAAATATTTTCAGGTTCTTGAAATACGCTAG
>JBFMGN010000785.1:0-2284 GCA_040752435.1 Spirochaetota bacterium | reverse complement strand
CTGTAATAATATACATTGTACAATTCGTTTTACGGCAGTGTCCTTAAAAAATACCCTCTTATTGATCAATCATACCCATGGATGGTAGACTGGCATAAAGGCTGCCTTGTGATGCGATCAATAGAAAGGGACACCACACAAAACATATCAGCCACTCTATCCTCATATTTCCGGGAGAGGGATGATATATCCCTTGTGATTTTATACGGATCTGCCGCTTCCGGGCAACTTACCGGGGAGAGCGACATCGATGTAGCTGTTGCAGGGGATGCTTCTTTATCTCCCGATACCCGTTCACAGCTCTATTTTGAGCTATCAGAATTACTTCGCCGGAATGTGGATATATGCGATATACGCGGCAAAAAAGGGTTGTTTCTTACCCAGGTCTTAACCAAGGGCAAAGTACTTATTAATAGGAAGCCCGAACTTCTTGCACAATTGATAATAAATATGCTTGATTTCCAGGAAGACATGCTGCCCAATGTCCGGATGATAATGCTGCAACACGCCAGGGACTTTATACATGGATCTTGATTTGATACTTACAAAGGTTGATGGCGTGCATTCTTCTAAATCGCTTCTTTGGACAGGACATTCATGAGCTCATCGATGATCTGTGCCCTCTCGGTTCCGCCTGTCTCGATTGCCTCGGAAACGCACGTTTCAATATGCCTCTTCAAGATTATCATGCCTACACTCTTCAGCGCGGCCCGGGCTGCGGAAATCTGTGTAAGGATGTCGACACAGTATGCTTCTTCCGCTATCATACGCTGCAATCCCCGAACCTGCCCCTCGATATTCTTAAGACGCCGGAGGGCTTTCTGATTCACCGGATGAGGTCCATGTTTCCCACGGTCAGCCGTGTCTGCTTTTTCTTTAACTTCCAACTTTATATACTCCAATCGAAATGATAGGGGTTCCCGCCGTCTTACCGCGGTCGTTTCATTACCCTCAAAAAACGGGCATTGATCGCAACAATCACTGTGCTTAGCGACATCAACACTGCACCCATGGCGGGACTCAACAGGATCCCCAAGGGGAAAAGCACACCGGCGGCCAGAGGAATGGCAAAGCGTTGTAACCAGTGGCCCAGGCAAGATTCTGGACCATCTTGCGGTATGTAGCCCGGGCTCACCGCCAGAATCCGGCGACTGTTGACGGTCTTGTCGAAGATGATCGCCTGGATGTTTCGAGCCCGCTCGAAGGCGGCCCGGTTTCGGAAATGACCCCACCGTCCACAGGGAGCTTCTCTCCGGGTTTCACCAGTAACCGGTCTCCCTTTGTAAGCTCTTCAAGCGGCACATCCAGGGTTGTACCGTCCGGCAGTATTTTATGGGCTTCGGAAGGCATCAACCGGGCGAGCTCTTCAAGCGCCCGGGAAGCGCCCATAACCGATTTCATCTCGATCCAATGCCCCAGCAGCATTATGTCTACCAGGGTAACCAGCTCCCAAAAAAATATCATGCCTTGAAGACCGAAAACTACCGCACTGCTGTACAGGTAAGCCGTGATTATAGCCAGGGCAATAAGGGTCATCATTCCAGGCTGCCGGCTTTTCAATTCATCGATAATGCCTTTCAGGAAGGGAAAGCCTCCATAGAAAAAGACCAAGGAGGAGAGTGCGAACAAGAGGTACAAATCACCGCTGAACTTAAGGCGGTCCCCCAAACCGAGAAATTCCTGAATCGTGGGCGAGAGGATCAAAATTGGGGCTGTCAGAATCAGGGAAATCCAGAAACGCTGGCGGAAGTCCGCCACCATATGAGCGTGGTGATCGGAATGCCCATGTTTTCCCATTTTTTCATGTTCGTGATGATTGTCTAAAGCCTGACGACTTTTAGCGGCTTGCCTGTTCTCTTCCGCCGGGTCGTGATGAGCATGCCCGTGGTGACTTTCGGGTGCAGTCGTCATATGATGTTGATCCATCTTTTCCGGTAGGCTGTCTTTAAGTTTTCTTTCTCTGTGTTGCATAAGGCATTCTCCATATTATTTATTGAGGCTCTTGCAAAAATAGTAAGCCCCCTTCGAGGGCGAGAACCTTGGGCAGGCATATTGGGCAGCCCTCGAAGGGGGCGGAAAAACACGGAATGTAATAAATTTTATATTTCTTTGTATTGTAAATATTTAAAATATTTCCATGTATTTCCGCGGCTGATTTTCCTTGATTTTTGAAATTGGCTCTATTTACTATCCTTTATTGTTAAGCTTACAGCAGTCGGGAGGTTCGGAACCGAAAGTCTTCCGATTGCTCTCGATAAGATTATTGATAAACCTGCGCCAGAAA
>JBFMGN010000784.1:0-2287 GCA_040752435.1 Spirochaetota bacterium | reverse complement strand
TTAATTGTGTCTATTCTTAAGGCATTAAGTTCTTCGTCCATTGTGCTGCGAGTTTCCCGGAGTTCCAAAAAGATTTTTTTCATTTCATCCATGTAGTGGTAATATTTTTCACGAATACGATGCCATTCAGATTCCGTTATTTCACCTGAAGAAACAAACACCTGCATTTCATCAAAACTCATAAGTTTACCGTTATAAATTGGAATTATATCCGTGGCCTGATTCTCTCCTTCCTGCACTTTCATAATCTGGAAGTTGTCTTTGGAAAGCTGAGCTTCAAAATTGGATAGAGCCCGGTTTTCCTGTTGCTCAATTACAGACACAATTTCATCCCGTTGTTCTCTATACGCATCGCTTTCAAGCCGGGCTTTTATCTGAAACTTAAGGCGCTCAACCAGATTATGAATATCCCTTTTAAATACTTTCGCCTTTCCCGGCTGGAAATAGAGAATCCGGGGATTATCCGGTTTCCGGAAATTATAGACATAGACAAAATCTTTCAACTCCTTTTTTTGAGGCCGGTACTCTTTCAACATTGTCCGTATGGCGGTGTACCGACCGGTGCCTGAAAGACCGGTAACAAAAAGATTATACCCTTTCCCCCTGATTTCCGTTCCGATTTTGAGGGCTTTAAGCGCCCGCGGTTGTCCGATAATCCCCAAGCTCTCCGGTCTGTTGATATACTCGCCAATTTCCTCCGGTGTTATCGAAAAAGAAATGTCCTCTGAAGAAAGCTCACGGTAGAGTTTATTCATGAAATCCTCTCATTTTTGCGAAGGTCTATAATAAAGTCCAACATCGGTGGCAGCCGTGCCGGGCTATTCGTCAAAAAATATGATTATTTTTCCTCAATTGATATATTAAGAATTGTAAACTTATCGTGTCAATGTTACTATTGGGCAGCACGATTATATCACCGGCCGGATCTGAAGCGTCGAGGGAGATAATCCAGCTAAAGGTATAATCCAGTTATAAGGAGAAGGGAGATCCAATGATTAAAACAGAAGACATAAACGGAAAAATTCTCTACCAGGATGATGACCATAAATTCATCTGGCTCGGTGCCGATTCAAAAGAAAAAAAAGGTGTTGTCCAGACAAACCAGTACCTTATTGTTGATAAGGGGCAAGGCACACTCCTGGATCCGGGAGGCATACATCTCTTTTCCAGGGTGGTTTCCGTTTTAAGCCGGTTTATCGAAATTGAAAAAATCGAGTCAATCATCTTTTCCCACCAGGATCCCGATGTTTCTTCAGGTATTGCTCTCTGGCTGGGCGTTACTCCCGCCCAAATCTACATTTCCTCGCTGTGGATCCGGTTTCTGCCTCATTTCGGTATCGTCGACCTGGAGCGCGTAACGGGGATCGAAGAGCCGGGGAAAAAATTAAGCCTTTCTTCCGGCGCAGAACTGCTTTTTATTCCAGCTCATTTTCTGCATTCTACGGGGAATTTCTGTGTATATGATGAAAAATCAAAAATTCTTTTTTCAAACGATATCGGAACGGCCGTATTTACCGATGACCAGTATTTGATAGTAGAGAACTTCGAAGAACACAAGAAAATCATGGAGCCCTTCCATAAAAGATATATGGCAGGCAATAGAGTTTGCAGGAAATGGGTAGAGACCGTCTCAAAATTAAAGGTTGAAATGATAGCCCCGCAGCATGGAGCCATTTTACAGGGTGAAAATGTGGTCCGGTTTTTAAAATGGTTCGAACAACTCTCGTGTGGCATAGATAATCTTGATCAACTCTATATAGATAGAATCAGTTGAGGGGTTAATATTATGGAAAATAACGGACTGGAAAATGATAAATTTGAAAACTTCGCTTCAGCGATTTCCCGATTTACCGTCGTGTATAATAAGGGCATAGTCTTAAGCACTGTCACTTCCAATTCAATAAGCATTATCGACAATAATCTTTCCCACATGCGGAAATCACTCGAAACTATTGTCGCCGTTTTCGAAGAGATCCGGGCGACATCTGAAAGCACGGCCAAAAATTCGGAAAACATAAGTGCAGTGATGAGCCAAATCCGGGAGAAAAACCTTGGGGTGGACGAAAACATTTCACAGCGTGTAGCCGAAGTACAGCACGCCACTTCAGATGCCCATGAGATAAATCGGTTGTTCAAGGATTTTGTTCAGAAATCCTTAAGTATCCAGGATATTACCGGTGCGATTCAGGATGTCTCCGATCGTACGAATATACTTGCGATAAATGCTTCTATCGAGGCTGCCAGAGCTGGAGAAGTAGGCAAAGGATTCCGAATTATCGCCAACGAA
>JBFMGN010000783.1:0-2288 GCA_040752435.1 Spirochaetota bacterium | reverse complement strand
CACGGGCATTGTGAAGCTTTTTCACGTGGGTAAGATAGCGGTTAGCCTTGACAGCATAGATAAATTCTCCACTGGCTTGCTTCTCCCATCGTCGAAAAACATCCTCCTGCGGCAGTTTGTAAAAGGTGTTGTTAATTTCGACAGTGTCGAAGGAAGAGCTATAAAAAGCAAACCACTCGTCCTGCTTCATTCCTTCCGGATAAAACCGTCCCCTCCAGTGAGGATAGCTCCAGCCGGAGCAGCCAATCCTGATTCTTCTTCCAGGTCCGCTCGTATTCATGTCCCGATCCATCCCCCTCTTGCTTAATCTCCTGTTCATATATCGGCTCTGCTCACCGGGAGCTTACCTAAATATATTTGGAGCGAGCATAATGAGCAAGTATTCGATTTCGCCGAATTATCTATGTAAATAGAAATTATTGCGATCAAGATACTATTATCACTCAGGCAGCAGGACACAATTTACGAACCTTTCGGAAGGAGGTATTTACGATGCACGTCTTCGGGGGAATAGGCGTTTTCCTTATTATTGTCTACATCGCCGTATGCTTTGGCAAGATAGCTGCCAAACATGGCAAAAACCCTGTCCTCTATGGGGTACTGTCCGTTATTTCTCCGATAAACCTGGTTATTCTTGGTTATTGGGCGTTTTCAGATTTTGAGGCAAAAAAGAAAGAGTGAGTGGAATACCTTGAGACTTGCCGATTTCCGGCTCAATTGCCATCAGCAAGGTTTCGCCAGAATGAAAGGAGAAATATGAAAGTGTCGCTGCGGCTGCTATAAGCTCCGGTCTTGAGCTCTCCTGGCGAAACCCTGCTGATAGCCTAACCGAGCCTGGCTTATAGCAATAGCAGCTATATATATTTTAACACCCAGTGAGTATAAAGCACAAATATAAAACTGGAAAAAATGCTCAGGCATTCGCCGCCGATAGCCAAAAAGTCTCTTGTAGTATTGATCTTTCAATGATAAAATTGAATTTCTAAGCTAATTCCAGATACTGGCAGGCAAATATCCGATAACCATTATTGGGACGGGACAATGAACATATTGACCATGAACAGGTATGATATCCAAAAGGCATACATTGACTTTCCGCACATAGTCATATCAATAACCGATGATGATCAATTCTTTCCTAATATTCCGGAAAAAAACTGCAAGGGAGTATTGAGGATCGCAGTTTGGGATACGGAAGATGGCGTATATTTTCGAAGCCTGTACAATTTTGGCGCTCCCCGCATACCAAAGGACAAGATTTTTCATGAGCTTCATGCCAGGAGAATATTGGAATTTGTTCACAGCCATCTCCATGAAGTCGAGATGATCATCTGCCAGTGCGATGCCGGTATGAGCAGGTCCGCAGGTACGGCTGCCGCCTTATCGAAGATATTTCGCGGCAGTGAGGGGATATTCTTTAAGCCGCCATACATTCCCAACAAGCTTATCTATGAAACCATTCTCAACGAGTACCGCCATATCCAAAAACTCGATCCCGGTGCTGATACAGAATCTGGCCAGGCGTAAACCTTGGAATTTTTTCCAGCGGTTCACTTTATCAGGGCTTATCTTTTATCTGAAAACTTGGTAAAGATACCATAAATTTTCAATAACCCGCTATAACACTGTATGGAATAAATATTTTTTATATCAATCAGTTAAGCGGAACATCCTTGGAATTTCAGTTTAGTATTTCTCCCGCAGAGACGCAGAGACGCAGAGGATATTATTCTTTCAAGCCATTGACACACCGGGTAATACCAGCTTTCATCAGGGCTTCACCGAAGTTGAGCAGATAGCCAAGCTTGCACCCTGTAAGTCGCAGATACGTCTGCACCTGCTTCTTATGCGCCGCTGTCACCTTCTCAACCGATTTCAGTTCCAGGATAACCTTGTCATTGACAATAATGTCCGCACAGAACCCTTCGTCAAACTTGATGTTTTTGTACTGGATTGCTACCGGAACCTGCCGTTCCACCTTTAGCCCTCGATCCTGCAACTCTCGAGCCAAGACGATTTCGTACACGGTTTCAAGGAGCCCCGGACCAAGCTCGCGATGTACGGCAATGGCACAATCAACTATAATTGTCCCTATGTCATTTTCGGTCATTCTCTGCGCCTCTGCGTCTCTGCGGGAGATCATTCCCCCATTCACTCATACAGTGTTATAGCGGGTTATTGTAAATTTTATGTGCCCTCCATAGCTCTCGGATATATAAGAGTAAATGGATTCTGGTCATTCCTCCCAACTCCGCAAAGAAACAAGGGCAGATGCCGCTTCTGCCCTT
>JBFMGN010000782.1:0-2296 GCA_040752435.1 Spirochaetota bacterium | reverse complement strand
CGGAGCGCGGCTTATCAACTCTTTCCTGGGATCAAACTCAACGGTATCCTGCTGCGAGATTCTCAATAACCTTATTTTCCCCTTTCATGAACAGCACCATAATAACTCATTTCTGACGGCGTCCACACTTCTGGGACAATCCAATATTGCCGCAGGCGCGACAATCGGGTCCAACCACAACTCCCGTGCCAACGACGGAGAAATACTGGCCGGCCGCGGGTTCTGGCCGGGACTTTCGTCCAGCTTCAAGCACAATTCCAGGTTTGCCTCCTTTACACTTATCGCCAAGGGAAGTTATTCCTGGGAACTTAACATTACTATGCCCTTCTGCCTTGTGAGCATGCGGGAAGACCAGTCTACTATTCAGGTGATGCCTGGCTACTGGTTCCTGTACAATATGTTCGCCCTGGAAAGAAACAGCAGGAAGTTTCGCCTGCGGGATAAGCGGGTAATTAAGGAACAGAATATTGAGTTCGATTACCTTGCTCCCGATACCGCAGAAGAGATGGCAGCCGCTATGGAAGTGTTAAGAAGAGAACTACGGAAGGCTTTCGGATCCGGCTTCAACCTGGATAAACTTTCCTGGCTGGATGAAATCGATGATGAACCGTTGCTTTTAGATGGGTTTGTTCCCAAACGAAAGGCGTACATTGTAAAACCGATAAAAGGCTATCTCACCTATAAGGCTATGCTTATGCATTACGGAGCTAAGGAATTAAAAAAAGAGGTGGAGAGGGCTCTTAAGGAAGTCAAGGGTGTTGAGGTTGCCGCGTTTGTCAGGGACAATTTTTCCCAACCCTACCGGGAGTGGAATAATATCGGCGGCCAGTTGATTCCTGAAACAGTTTTACAAAAGATAATGAAGGAAATTACAGAAGGAAAAATCAACTCATGGCGGGAACTTCATAAAGAATACGACAGGCAATGGGATGAATATCCAAAACAGAAAAAAGACCATGCAATCTATATGGCTCTTCTTATGCATGGTAAAAACATACAAGAACTTGACAACCAGTTCATACGGAAACTGCTTTCCGATTCCAGGAATACCGCACGGGTTTTTTCAGACCTGGCATGGAAATCCAGGGAAAAGGATTTTACCAATCCCTTCAGGCAGACTACCTATAGAAATAAGGAAGAGATGACTGCGGTCCTGGGCAGGGTGGAAGATATCGATTTCCTTAAGGACTTCAGGAAAGAAGTGGAAGAATATTCGGCCGATATCGGCAGGCTTGTTGCGGCGATGGAGTAGATTATTTTAAGGCCGGTCGAAGCAGGTTGACGTTCATTAGGAGGGATACCTATGAGTAATGCAATAATCGGGCAGTCGGGTGGGCCGACTTCCGTAATCAACTCGAGCCTCTGCGGGGTCATACAGGCTGTATCACACTCAAAGTCCATCGGTAAAGTGCTGGGTATGCGCTACGGAATTGAAGGATTTTTAAGGGATGAGGTGATCGATTTAAGCGGAGAAGAACAACAAGTTATCGAAGGACTCAAGCAGACTCCGTCTTCCGCCCTGGGATCGTGCCGGTATAAGCTAAAGGATGAAGATTTTCCTCCACTCCTTGAGAAATTGAAGAGGTATGCTGTCGGATACGTCTTCCTTATCGGGGGGAACGACACGATGGATACCATACACCGGTTGGAAGCCTACTGCCGGCAAAAGAATTACCCCCTGTGCGGTGTCGGAATACCTAAAACTGTGGATAATGATCTCTTCGGTACCGACCACACCCCCGGTTTTCCTTCTGCAGCCAGGTATATCGCCGTGTCGGTCCAGCAGGCTGGACAGCTTGCCCGGGACATGAAGCGTGTGGACCAGTTCGCCGTGTTTCAGAGTATCGGCCGGGATGCCGGGTGGCTTGCGGCCTCCTCCGCCCTGGCAAGGCGAAGGGACGATGATGCACCGCATCTTATTTATCTGCCGGAGCGAAGGATTACTCCGACGAAAGTGCTTGCAGAAGTGAAGGAGTGCATTGACAGTTTCGGCTGGTGTTATATCGTCTGCGGCGAAGGTGTGCTCTGGGAGGATGGTACTCCTGTATCGGCGGCCCGGGTTAAAGACTCCTTTTCAAATATTGAATTCGGTGCCATGGGCGGAGGGAGTGCGGCCTTAAATCTGCACACCCTTATCCGTGAAAATATGAAACTCCGGGGAGAGTTCCAGATAACCGAATCCCTCCCCATGTGTGCTATTGATCGGGCCGCGCAGGTTGATCTTGATGAAGCCTATAGATGCGGGGTAAAAGCCGTGGAGTTTGCCGAAAAAGGCACCGGAGGGGTTATGGTTTCC
>JBFMGN010000781.1:0-2297 GCA_040752435.1 Spirochaetota bacterium | reverse complement strand
GGCCGGGCCGAAGACATCGCCCGGGCCATGGAAGGAAAGGGTGATTTGGAAAACCCGAAATACAGCCTCATTTTTGAGTTCGGCGCCTCCTGCGCTCTTTACGAGCTGGCGAAAAAACTCGGCGTGGTTGAACTTATTGACCGGTCCGCCCCTAAACGCGACCAGGGCTTAACGCTTGGCGAATACATGCTGGTAGCGGCGATTAACCGGGCTGTCCAGCCCAAAAGTAAAATGCAGATTGCCGACTGGTACGCCAAAACCATGCTGGACCGGATCTGGCCCCTTCCCAAGCGCCTGCTGTCCAGCCAGCGCTTCTGGGATAACATGGGCTTACTTACGGAAGAAGCAATCGAAAAGTTCGAGGACGAATTCACCTCCCTGCTGGTGAAAAAATATGGTTTGGCTACCGAATGTTTGATTTACGACACAACCAATTTCTTTACCTATGTAGATACCCTGGCTACCGCCAAACTGCCCCGGCGGGGACATAGCAAGGAAAAAAGAACGGATTTAAAAATTGTCGGGCTGGCCATGATGGTCTCTCCGGATTTTCACGTTCCCCTTTTCCACGCGGTTTATCCGGGGAATCTCCCCGATCCGGTTGAGTTTAGGGCCGTCCTGGAGAAACTGAAAGCCCGGTTTAAAAAGATCTGCGGCGAACCGGAAAAGGTCACCCTGGTTTTTGATAAAGGAAACAACTCGCTGGAAAATATTAATTTACTTGATTTTAAGGTTGTTGGTTCACTAAAACTTTCGCAGGCCAAACCTTTGCTGGAAATTCCCAAAAAAGAATTTGCCCCGGTTCCGGGGGAACGCTATCAGGGGGTTACCGCTTACCGTTGTAAGGATGTCATTTACAACCGGGAGATGACCGTTTTAGTGGTTCATAACCCGGAATTACTGGCCGGGCAGCTGCAGGGGATCACCAACAATATTGAAAAGTGCACTTTGAAGCTACGGGACCTGCAGCGTTCTCTGGCGGCCGGAAAAAAGGTAAAATCGCTTCAAAAGAAAGTTAAAGACATTTTGCACAACGAATTTATGGAGGAAATTTTCGATCTCGAATTTACCGGCGGCCAATTTAATTTTTCCTTAAACACCGAAAAGTTGGAGTACATCCAGGAACGCTATCTGGGGAAAACGATTTTATTTACCGATAACCACGATTGGCCGAACGAAAAAATTATTTCTGCTTACCGTTCGCAATATCATATCGAAGATGCTTTTAAGCAGATGAAGAACACTCACTTTTTGGGCTTTCGCCCGATTTACCACTGGACCGACCAGAAGATCAAAGTGCACGCTTTCTATTGTGTTTTGGGCTTGAGGCTTTGCTGTTTATTAAACCGCACGTTAGCCGAACACGGTATTCATTTAAGCATCAACAAAATGCTTGCCTTGTTAACGGAGATAAGGCAGGTGATTACCGTCTATCCCAAAAAGGGAGACTCCAAAAAGGACCGGGAGACCTTTTCGTTAAGCAAAATTGGCCCCCAGGAAAAAAGGATCTTGGAGATTCTTGATATTAAAAAGTATGCCCTTGGTGGGTAATACGTTTTTGTAACCCGGAAGCCTTGAGAATACTGGGTTTAGAGTGTTGTGAGCAAGTTAATTCGTAAAGTCGGGCTAGCAGAAATCCAGCGGTGCTGGGCAAACATTATTCAAAGCTGGTGTCCTCTTCTCACCATTAACAGACACCTGCTCGTGGTAGGAGATGGGATTAAGGTTTCCAAGGAAGCGAAACATATGCCCGGGGTCAAAAAGCTCCATCAAGAATCGGAAAACTCGGGTAAAGCCCCCTTTATCTTCGGACATCACTTTGGGGTGGTGGGTCTTTTAGCCGGCACCGCCAAAAGTATGTTCTGCATTCCGGTCATGGCCGAAATCCACGAAGGGGTGGAAAAGCTCCGCGCTTTTCAAAATAAGCAGCCTCCTGTCGTGGAGGGCGAGGAAAAGGTCACTAATGTCACCCTGATGCTTTCTTTAGCCGGCAACCTGGCCCGGTGTTTGGCCAGACCCTGTATGCTGATCTTAGATGCCTACTTTGCCGTAGGACCAACTTTTATAATGGCCAGGGAGTGCGTTGATGACCATGGGCGACGCCTGCTCCACGTGATTACTAAAGCCAAAGACAACGCGGTAGGATATACAGGCCCTCCTCCGACAAAGCAGCAAGGAAAGAGGGGGCGCACACCTTTTTGGGGCCCAGAGGTAAAATTATGGAAGCAGTTTACCTCACGCTCCAAAGATTTTCAAACGCTGACTCTTTCCCTTTACGGCAAACAGGTTACCTTATC
>JBFMGN010000780.1:0-2297 GCA_040752435.1 Spirochaetota bacterium | reverse complement strand
GAGGCGAGAGTTACGGCAAATGTAATGACAAGAACCATATAGCCCAGTTCAACCCTCCTGAACCATGCCGGGCCGTAGGTTTCTATGAAGCTTTTCAACGAACGCCATTTGAAAAAATTGTGAAAATAGGGTTTATCGTCTGTAGGTGGAGATATATTATACTTCCAGTTTGTAAAAAACTCCTTGTAGTTATCCGATAGGATCTGCATGTCTGCAAAGTGATAGTAAGAGTAATTAGTCCCTTCCGGCCCTTCTACCTGATTAATCTGCTGGATCTCCCGGGACTGAATCCCTGGATAATACTCCATGTCCATCAGCAATCTTTCACACTGTTTCCTGAACTCTGCCGTTTGGACAGGACGAACAGCTTTTTTAGAAACCAAGGTATTGACTGCAAGATAGTTCCGGCTTTGTAAGAGATGGTTCCCGGCTTCAATGACACCGAATTTTTTTACCGCCGCCGCAGCCATGGCAAAAAGCTTTATATTATCCCGCGGCGGAGTCTGGATTCCCCGGGTAATTGAAATAAATCCCCCTTCAGATAGTATTTCGTAACACCTTGTGATTGCCTCAACTGTTAAAAGATAATCCTCGTGCAGGGAATATACACCGCTCATGGCGGAAGGAATGGATTCTGCTCCAACCACTTGGATGATGTCGTATTTCTTTTGTGTCTGCTGGATATAGAGGCGCGGGTCGCGATTGACCACTTGAACATTAGCGGCGTTGAAAACCGCGCCGCTTTCTTTGGCAAGTTCATCTTTTATTATTGAAATAAGCTGGGGGTTCGCCTGTACCACGGTAATTTCGGCTGCTCCAAATCTTCTGGCAAGCCACACACTTGTTCCATCAATCTCGCCTAAAAGGAGCACACGGGGTGAACCGGGAGAGCTCACCTTAAACAGGTGATATACGATGGTCTGGGGAACAAAATCGAGAATGCCGCTGTCATGTATATCATTTATCCGGAAGATTGCGCCCATGCTATCCCCGTCAATCAGAACGTTAAGTTGGGGCGGCGGCATTATATTTGCGTTAAGGCTTACAAAAAGCGTTCTATGCGCGACCTGGGATGCGTAGATATCGATCTCTCCTCTCGGCCCGTAGCGCGTTATAAGTCTTTGAGCGTCTCCCTGTTTCTCCAGCGTTTTAAACCGTGAAAGCGCTTTATACCCGTCGAGGTACGGTTCAGGCTGTATGAAAAACGAAGTAATCGCAACTGAGAAACTTACAAGGGTAACCACGATCATTCCGGGCTTTTTGAAAGCGTTTCCAAGGTCTGGATTCGAAAAGATCCACAGCAAAAAACTTAAAAATGCAAACAGGGTGAATTTTCCTACAATAAGGTGGGGAGGATACAGGTACATAAAACCGATAGCCAAAAGCCCGCCAGCACCGCTTCCAACCAGGTTTGATCCATACAACAGGGGTATATCTTCTTTATATAGTGAGAACAACCATCCGATAACTGCGGCTCCGAAAAAAAACGGGAGGAAAATAAGAAAATTAAAGAAGACCATTAAAAGAAATTGTGTTTTACTGTAGAGCAAATACTGGATATCAATTGGAAGTCTTAAGGCCAGGAAATTGCACACGGGAATAGCGGTAATAAAAAGAAAATACATGCCCGTTGTAAAGGCCAGCGGTTTCTTCCTGCAAATCTTTTGGCTAAAAACGAGAAAGGTTCCCGATCCTCCGAAACCCAGTAAAGCCGTACTTATTACAAGGTAGGAAAAATGGTGGTACCGCACAATCGATAGTTCTCTCATCAGTACTATCTGAAGAGAAATCACCGTCGCTGAAATGATAAAGATGGCGCTTAATAAAAACAGCCGGCTGCCTGCTGATTTAATCACTGTTCCTTACCGGCAATTATTTTTGAACTCTGCCCGTCATGGGCACGAACCGCACCGGCAGGAGCTGGCGGGTACGGATTCCGCCGCTTTCATCTTTTGTTACAAGGATGACGGTCTGAACTTCGAACACCCCACCCACCGGGATAACCATCCTTCCCCCCGGTTTCAACTGCTGCATGAGCGGGGGCGGGATATGACCTGCTGCGGCTGTAACGATTATGGCATTGAAGGGCGCCTGTTCTTCCCAGCCGTAATAACCATCTCCGGTTTTTACCTGTATGGTACTGTACCCCAGAGAGGAGAGACGCTTTTCCGCTTCCTGTGCGAGTTCCACGATTATTTCTATCGTATAGACTTTATCCGTAATCTCTGAAAGCACCGCTGCCTGGTAGCCGCTCCCGGTACCGATTTCCAGCACCTTATCTCCTGGTTTTAGTTCAA
>JBFMGN010000078.1:1404-9345 GCA_040752435.1 Spirochaetota bacterium | reverse complement strand
TTTTTAAAGCCCAGGCGCCTTACGCCGGGCAAGCATAAACCCGGGTTCATCCCGGCCAAAGAATCCTTTCGGTCTTAATACGAGCACAAAGAGCAGGGAGACTGCGAATATAATCTGGCTGATTCCGTACAACCCGCTCCGCTCCTCAATAGGTCTAAGCACCTCTACCAGCACAGTCATGAGAGCAGCGGATAGGACCGAACCGGTGATGCTGCCGTTGCCGCCTACAACAATGATCACAACCAGATTAAATGACAGGAGTATGGAAAAAGAGTTCGGTGTAATAACGGTGACAAGGTGCGTCCACAGTCCGCCGGCTACCCCGGCGAAGAAAGCCCCTACGACAAAAGCGACGATTTTGGTTCGCAGAAGTGGAATTCCAAGCGATTCGGCGGCCAGTTCATCGTCCCGGATCGCGAACAGAGTACGTCCCAGGGATGAGAACTTGATTTTCCATGCGACATAAACAGTTATGACCAGCCAGAGATAAATCCACCACATGGTAGTGAGAGGAAGCAGGCCGTTCAGCCCTAAAGGACCGCGCGTCAACTCCTCCAGGTTGCGGATCAAAACCTGAATGATGATGATGAAGCCAAGGGTCGCCACAGCCAGGTAGTGGCCGCGCAGACGAAGCACGGGCAGACCGATTATAATCGCCAGCAGTGCCGCCAGGCTGCCGCCGGTAAGAACAGCAGGGAGTAACGGCCACTGCTGCGCAGAAAACCAGCCAGGCAGGTTGGGAAGGAATACGGCTTTGCGCGTTACCGGCATAATGAGCAGGGCCGCTATATAGCCTCCAATAGTCATGAACGCCGGGTGCCCCAAAGAGAACAGTCCGGCGTAGCCGTTCGTGATGTTGAGGCTCACCGCTAGAATGATGTAGAGAAAAATAAAATCGATGATAACCAGCACATAATCGTTGAATACCCGTTGTGTGATAAAAACCAGGAGCGCGCCTGCCACGAGGAAGGCCAGTGGTACCAACCAATTATTTTTTCTCATGCACGTTCCTCTTCTTTGCCAAACAGACCCGAAGGAAGCACGAGAAGGATAAGAATCAGCAATCCAAACACAAATGCATCCCGGTAGGCATTGTACTCATTCGGCAGGAAGCCGAAAAACAAGACTTCTCCGAACCCTAAAATGAATCCGCCCAACATGGCGCCGGTAATGGAGCCCACGCCGCCGATGACCGCTGCGACAAAAGCCTTTAAGCCCGGTAAAAACCCCATAAGCGGGTCGATTTGCCCGAACTTCCCACCCCACAGCATGCCGGCAAAGGCTGCCAGGGCACTTCCAATTGCGAAGGCGAACATGATGATCCTGTTTACCCTGATCCCCATAAGCCGCGCCACATTCAAGTTCTCTGCCGTAGCCCGCATGGCCATACCCAGCCGTGTCTTGTGGACAAGCAGGAGAAGCACACCCATGAGAAAAACCGAAAGCGCCACGATGAAGATATTCAGCACCCGGACGGACAGCCCGCCTATGGAGAGGATTCGTTGAAAAACCTCTGGGAAAAGAAAGTTCCGCGGCTGAGCCGTGAACACGAGAATACCCAGATTCTGAATCAGAATAGACAGGGCAAGCGAGGCAATGAATCCCGTTACCTGGGGCGCGCCCCGCATGGGCCGGAATCCGACTCTTTCGATGACTATACCGACAGCCGCGCCGGCGATAAGCACCACCACAAGAAGGACAGGCCACGGCACTCGCACCATTACCAGGCCCAGGGTAACAAACGCACCGATCATGACAACATCACCGTGGGTGAAGTTGATGAGCCTTAAGATGCCGTAGACCATGGTAAAGCCGATAGCCACCAGGGCATAGAGGCTCCCCAGGATCAGGCCGTTGAACAGTTGTTCGATTACATACGCGCTCATTACGCCAACCCCAGATACGCCTTGTGTACCGCCTCATTATCCAATAACTCTGTTCCCCCGCCGGAAAGGGTGAGCTTCCCGCTTTCCAGAACATAGGCATAGTGCGAGAGCCTGAGGGCCATCGAGGCGTTCTGTTCTACCAGAAGAATCGTCGTACCGTTTTGGTTAATGCTTTTAAGAAGGACGAATAGTTTCTCAACGAGATTGGGGGCCAGTCCTAAGGACGGCTCATCCATAAGCAGGAGCCGCGGCCTGCTCATTAAGGCCCGTCCTATGGCGAGCATCATCTGCTCCCCACCGGACAGGCTTCCGGCTGCTTGCCTTTGTCGTTCACGCAGGATAGGGAAAAGCGAAAAAACATACCCAAGGTCTGCCCGAATGCCCCTCCTGTCGCGGCGGAGGTATGCACCGATCAAGAGATTCTCTCGCACGTTGAGCGAGGTGAAAACCTGGCGCCCCTCCGGACAAAGGGAGACACCCAGGGAAACCAGCTCCTCAGCCGGCTTGTGGGTAACCTCGATTACATCGCTCTGAGGCGCAGACCGGAACAGAATCCGGCCGTTCCGAGGCCGCAGGAGGCCGGCAATCGCAGCCAGGGTTGTGGTCTTGCCTGCCCCATTCGCGCCGATGAGGGCAACGATCTGACCGTATTCGACCGTCAGGCTGACGCGTTTGAGTACGTGGGTCTTTCCGATGAATACGTCCAGCTCGCGCAGTTCCAGCATCCTTTGCTTCCTTTAGTTCGATTTTCCCAGATACGCTTCGATGACGCGGGGATTGCTTTTAATCGCCTCAGGCGGACCTTCGGCGATCACCAGCCCCTGATCCAGAACCTGTATCCGTTTGCACATTCTCATAATCACCTTCATGTCGTGCTCTACAAGCATAAGCGTGAGCTTGTATTCCTCGTATATTTTGGAGATAAGCTTCATCATCTCCTCTGTTTCGGAGGGATTCAGTCCTGCCGCAGGTTCGTCGAGGAGGAGGAGCTTCGGTTCTGCCGCCAACGCTCGAGCGATTTCAACCCGCCGCTGATCCCCATACGCGAGATTGCCTGCCAGGGTGTCTCGAAAACGCCAGATGTCAAGAATGTGCATTATCTGTTCGGCTTGTTTGGCAATGGTCCGCTCGGAACGCACAAAACGCGGCAGATACAAAAGCGTTCCCACCAATCCGCTCCCATGACGCATGTGTAATGCAATTCTGATGTTGTCGAAAACCGACAATTGCTCAAAAAGCCTTATATTCTGGAATGTGCGCGTTATTCCGTGGAATGCATTTCTGTCAGGTCTTTCATGGGTGATATCCGCGCCTGAAAAACGAATGGTACCGGAGGTTGGCTTAATAACACCACTTATGAGATTGAAGGCGGTTGTCTTGCCTGCTCCGTTCGGTCCTATGAGGCCGAGAAGCTCACCCGTCTGTAATCTGAGGGTATAGTGGCGAAGAGCCACAATGCCGCCGAAACGCTTCGTAACTGCTTCGGCCTCAAGCAGGGGTGAGGAAACATCACGCGCTTGAGTAATAAGCATAATACTATTATATACATATACCGTATTATGTCAACCAGATCTTTTTATTAATGTATTTTTTCGAATTATTTTTTCATATTATCATTATTGAATATGGCAAATATACATAATATGTAGTCCTTTTTAATCCAGGAACAAGGACGTGAGGAATTTTTCCGAAAAAAGGCGTATTAACCGGGCGATTCGGAAAAGAGGAACAAGAAAGCCAGATCTAAATCTGAATGAGGTTTCGCTTCGCGAAACCCCCGAATGGGAAGGGCAGGCTTGTCATTTTCTCAGGCGGGAAAACATACAATGCGATCGTGATTTTCAGGCGGAATAAGCATGTCGGTTTGCAATATTATGATCACATCATATATAAAAAATAGGCGGATGGAGCATCGGCTTACCGCGATAACGAGTCGCGGAGTCTGCTTCATCCGCCTGATTAAATATACCACGTTTTTACCGGTTTTGCAAGACAACAAAAATCGACAAAAAAACGCTGCTCCGGCAGATTCGATGTGTTACAGGCCTTCTATCAGCGAACTCTTGAGAAATGAGTGCCGAAACGGCTTGACGCCCCCTTTTTTATCAACTACCCTTGTATTCAGGAGTCTCTCATGGCCGATACATTGCGTGCATATAATGATTTCAGCGGTATGTTAACGCGGATAACAAATATCCCGGAAGTGGTCTCCGCCGGGGCGGCAACCGTGAAAGCCGTGGCGCAGACCAGGGCCATCCTGCATGAATTACAGGATTTCGCCCGCACCTACACCAACGGAGCGTTTTTCGACATGTTGAAAGAAAAAGGAGAATTGGAAGAATTCTCCGATGTCGTTGAACGAATGCTGAATAAGCTCGCCGCAAAAGCCCGCCTGCTGGAATCGGCCATGAAGATACTGTGGTTCTCGTTTCTTTTCCGTGTATTTCTCCGTCCACTTTTTTTTAAAGACCCTTGATGAGTTAGATGATCTTTGGTGTTTCGTTCAGGCAGATATCGGCAAACCTGGAGACCTCGTAACCGCGGCAGAACTTTTGCGACGGGCCGATGAACAAAGTAGTCTTTGAATCTGATCGAGTTTTAAAAACCATCAATCGCCTGCCGAAAGCCGAGCGTGATTCGATAGTCTTTAAAACAGTGGAAATACTTTCCAAGCTCTCTTTTAAAACCATGAACATACGAAAACTTAGAAACAGAAAAGGCGAATATCGTTTCCGCATTGTTGTAAAGATCAATATCCACATTTTCCCGGGTAAGGTTAAAAACAGGATACAACCATCCACTACAGGTTAAAAGCTTAACTTTCCAACGCGTACGGGCTATGGATGCAGCACCGTGAACGTAGTATAATACAATATAAAAGTCAACAGATTTTTTTGGAAACCACTGAAAATCAATGAAATCAACCCGAGTAAAAATAAGGGTAAAATCATATACTATAAACAATTACATATAGTTACGATGTTCAGCTTCGTTATTATCCATGGGAATTTCCGGGTGGTCCACAAAGAGGGTGAAGAAAAAACCTGCAGTTATCATCTTCCCTTTGATTAAAAATATGATTATATAAAAATATATCTACCAAAAGAATGTTATGTGAATACTACTGAAGAAGCGGAAGCTCTTAGTTTCAGACGGGCTTGGAAATGGCATAAAGAAGATTGATAAACTATAAGGTGGCAATAAATTAGAACCATCAACAAAAGGAAGTATAAATAAAGATTTACAATCAATGCAAAAAAGAAGTAACCCCAACTTTCCACGGTCTATGTCCCGATTGCGATGAACCGCTGCGGAGTTAACCATACCTAAGAAAGAATTGACAATACAATATATATAATGTAATTTTTTTGGATTTCCGGACTTGCCAGAAACTTATAAATAACTTATGTTTCTTATATGCAAGTGTTAGGTGGCCGAAAAAAGCCACAAAACAATTCATGAAAATTGATTCAAGATACAGACAGGCTATCTATGATGCCGTCGATACTCTTGCCGGGTTTCCAAACTGCCGGAACGTGAAAGCAGATGAACGCACGTATTGACGCACAGATTATTCGTGAACCGGATGGGAATCCTGAGTACGCCGTTATCCCTTTCGCAACGTACCAATCCCTTGTCGGAAAGAAGGAGCAAGATTACATTCTCCACGAAGTAGTCGGGAAAATGGTTTCCGGGGCTCCTCCGTGTCGGGCATGGGGTGGCGAATTGACAATATGTAGTGAATATAATAACAAAGTCAAATACTTAGCGATATTCACGAAAAGACCTTAGCTTCACTCAAGATGTAAGCAGAGTAGAGAAAGAGGGAGTCTGTATTTGCCGGATTATACAGACTGTATAATTGTTGTTGGGCTGAAGAGAGATAATCAGGAATGCAAAAGGAAGCCAAGGCAAGGATTCTGATCAACGAGCTTCTCCGAAGGTCAGGCTGGCGCTTTTTTGACGATGAGACCGGCCCCGCCAACATCGCGCTTGAAGCACACGTCAAACTCAAGAAGAAGACCCTCGAAGAACTCGGCGATGACTTCGAAAGGACGGCCAACGGCTACGTTGATTACCTCCTCGTGGACGAACGGGGATTCCCGATAGCCGTTCTGGAAGCCAAGTCGGAGAAGTTCGACCCTCTTGTCGGCAAGGAACAGGCCCGCAAGTACGCCCATTCCCAGAATGTCCGCTTTGTCATTCTGTCCAATGGGAATCTGCATTACTTCTGGGACTTGGAGCAAGGCAATCCGGTCCTCATAACCGAGTTCCCGACGCCCGAATCCTTGGACCATTTTCACGCCTTCAAGCCGAACCCTGACAGCTTTGTTCAGGAGACGATCGAGACCGACTACGTCGCAATCACGCAGAACCCGAACTACCTGAACGATCCCCGCTGGAATGACCCCGCACAGCGTGACGGCTTCATCAAAGAGGCTGAACTGAAGTTCCTCCGCCCATACCAACTGCGCGCGGTGGCGGCGCTTCAGGATGCTGTGCGCAAAGGCCGGACGCGCTTTCTGTTTGAAATGGCTACCGGCACGGGCAAGACGTTGACCGCCTTGAACTCGAAACCCAGGCATGGAAAGCCTTTGTCCGCCTTTTGAAGAACGACTTCCGCACGGTCATCTACAAGGAAAACCGCGACGACTGGCGCAAGGCCGAGATCGTGGTTTCCACGGTCCAAAGCCTCCTATTCAATAACAAGTACCGGAGGCTCTTTTCGCCGACCGATTTTGACCCCCTGATTTCGGATGAGGCACACCGTTCCATCAGCGGCAACAGCCGCGCCGTGTTCGAATACTTCATTGGGTACAAACTCGGTCTGACCGCAACACCGAAGGACTATCTCAAGAAGATTGACCCGGCAAAGATCAACCAGCGCGATCCGCGCGAGTGGGAGCGCCGTCAGTTGCTGGATACCTACAAGACATTCGGTAGCGAAAGCGGCGTACCGACCTTTCGCTACAGCCTCATTGAAGGCGTGCGCGAGGGTTACCTGCTCAATCCGGTCGTCGTAGACGCGCGGACGGAAATCACCACGGAATTGCTGGCCGAAAAAGGCTATTCCGTTATGCAGGAGAACGAAGACGGGGAATTGGTCGAGCAGTCCTTTTTCGGCAAGGATTTTGAGAAAAAGTTTTTCTCGGATGAGACGAACCGTGTCTTTTGCGAAACCTTCGTGAAAAGCGCTCTTCGCGACCCATTGAGCGGAGAGATCGGGAAGACAATCGTTTTCTGTGTCCGGCAGGACCACGCCACCCGGATCACCCAGACGCTGAACGAGATGGCGCACGCCCTGTTTCCCGGCAAGTACAACTCCGACTTCGCCGTCCAGGTGACTTCTAATGTGGACGACGCCCAGCAGATGGCCGTCAGCTTCGCCAACAACAACCTGAACGGGCACACCCGCTTTCTGGAAGGCTACATCAGTGCAAAGACCCGCGTCTGCGTGACCGTCGGCATGATGACGACCGGTTACGACTGCGAAGACATCCTCAACATCGTCCTGCTTCGACCGATCTTTTCACCGACGGATTTCATTCAGATCAAGGGACGCGGAACGCGCAAGTACATATTCCGCTACAAAGAGAGAGGGACAGCGGCCTCGCCGGCCGAGGAACACGCAAAGCCGAAGGAGAAGTTCAAGCTCTTCGACTTCTTTGCCGTCTGCGAGTATTTCGAGGAGAAGTTCAACTACGACGAAGTCATCGAACTGCCGCCGTTGCGCCCGACCGAGCCGGGGCCGGAGCCGCCACCGCCGCCAGTCCCGCCCGGCTACACCAACGTTGACCCCGACCCGCTCAAATCTCAGGTCGAGTACGCCGTGCCGGTTTTCGGCATGAAGATTGATCGCAAGTTCTTCGAGAAATTCGAGGACAAGGCCACGCCGGAAGTGCGCGATCGTTACGAGCGCGGCGACATCAAAGGGGCGGAAGAAACCGTTGTCGCGGCTCTGTTCAATAAACCCGAGGAATTCTTCGACCTGAACAAACTTCGCAAGGCCCTCCAACTGGACCGCCGGATTACACTGCGGGAGATTCTGGCCAAA
>JBFMGN010000078.1:0-1394 GCA_040752435.1 Spirochaetota bacterium | reverse complement strand
AGACGAACTGCTCGAAGAAGAACTGGCAAAATTCGTTTCCATCCATAAGCCGGACGCCGCCCACATGCCGATTATCCGGCAGTTCTTCAAGGCGTATGTCACGGACGGAGGAGTCCGGGTCATTGTCGATTCCCGCGAGTCCGGGCGGCTGGCGGACAACCCCAAGGTTTCACTCGCGGATGTTCGCGCCCTTGACCAGTGGCGGGAGGTCATCCCGGAATACGTGAAAGACTACGTTTCATTGAACGCTTTTGCGACTTAGGAAGACACGATGCTTGACGCTGAAACCAAAGGAAGAATTGACTCCGCGCGCGACATCCTCGTCGGCAAGGTGCCCGACCCGAAATCGCAAGTGGAGCAGATCACAATCGCCCTGAAAAACGGAGAGGGCTTGCACGGGATGCCGTACCAGACCCTTTTGGGATCCGTCATCCACAAATACGTGACCGGCTCCCTGGTGGACATGAACGAAGCACGGAAGCTCATATTGAACAAAAGCCCAATGAAGCGCTTAAAATAAGCGCAGAAGACCTGTTATCAATTGAACCGACTATTCCGAAAGATGCGAAAGTTGAAACAATAATAATATTAAATCAGTAGCTGTGTTATTCCAATGTACTATGAAATTGCCACCGGTCCGCTTAAAAATGTATTGAGACAGGCCGAAGTATCCGAAGAAGATTTTCTTAAACGCATTGAAATGAAAAAATATTATCGCTGCCCCAAGAAGGAGTAATGTAGAATGTCACACTGTTACTGCTGATTATATAGCCGTATCGTCACCCCACGCAATCTGCGCCAACTATGGATGCAGCGCCATGAAAAACGAATAGGTAAACACTGGCATAACTGGAGCCCCACGCTTAAATAGCGTGGCACCATTCAAGGTACGGTTAAAGTATTTTCCATTGCGTTTGCAGCGTGGGGCTACCCAATATGCTTGCCCAAGCTTCTCGTCCCCGTAGGGGGCTACCCAATATGCTTGCCCAAGCTTTTTATATTATATGAATCAGTTTTGTTTCGCGGGTTTCCGTAGCTTGGAGTTAAAAGAACCTCACGTTTTATAGATATCAACGCACTGCAAAGTCATTTTTTTTAATTCTTGACACAATTGTTATCACGATAAATTATATCTCAAGAGCTGATGCTTTTTATAAACGACCTTTTATTTTATACAAGGCGAACGAAAAAAGATAGAATTCAGTAAGGAGATTTTACGATTCATGCAAGTAAAAATAGAATATATGGCCCAGTTACAGCTTGAGGGAATAAAAAGCGGCGAACAGATCGAAGTCGAGGAAGGGACGAGTATTAATGGGCTGCTTGATAAATACCATATAAAAAAGGAATTCCAAAAATATATTATAGCAAGTGTGAACGGAAAAATAGAAAAA
>JBFMGN010000779.1:0-2297 GCA_040752435.1 Spirochaetota bacterium | reverse complement strand
ATCGACCCCCAGTTGATGACAGGCTTACCGCCCCGCATTACAGCCGGCACTGGAATGGATGCTCTTACTCACGCAATTGAATGTTATACCTGTGCCTATGCCCAGCCCTGGCCGGATGCGGTGGCGCTCTGGGCTATCGAAACCATCGGTCAGTGGTTACGCATTGCTTATGCCCAGGGGCATAACGAAGAAGCCAGGTACAAAATGGCGATGGCCTCAATGCTGGCAGGGATGAGTTACGGTACGGAAAGCGCCGGAGCAGTCCATGCCATGAGCCAAACCGCCGGTGGTGTTTACGACTTGCCCCATGGAGAGCTTACAGCCGCGCTTTTAGCGCCGGTTATGTCATTTAACTACCTCGGGGAACCGCATAAGTATGCCCGTATTGCTCAGGCTATGGGCGAGAACACGTGGGGCATGACAGTGTGGGAAGCTGCAAAAGCGGCAGTAGAAGCGGTAGCACGGCTTACAAAAGATCTCGGAATTCTTACACTTCGGGAAATGGGCATTCCTGAAAAAGATATTCCGATGCTCGCCAGGCTCGCCTGTAATGATCCGCAGACTATCGGCAATCCCCGGGATCTTGATGCAGCCGGGTATGAAAGTATTTACAGGAGTTGTTTCGGTTAGGCCGAACTAGAAAGTAGATCCAGCGTAAGCTTTTCCTTAACGTTTTATTCGACTGATTTCATCCTTCCTTAATCACGCATAGCACATCGGATTTTGCAACTGATTCGCCTGGTTTACAAGGTATTTCCTTGATTATGCCGTCGCAATCCGATTCGATGTTGATGTTCATCTTCATGGCCTCGATTATTACCACTGTCTCGCCCGTTTTTACCGTATCACCGACTTTTTTCCGGTAGTTGACGATCATGCCCGGCATAGGCGCGGTAATCGCTTTATCTCCGTTAACTGTATGGGCGGAAGGCTTTACATGCGGCTTTACCTTCGCCGGTTTGGAAGCACTTTGCGGTTTTGAGGCGAGGTGTGACGGCGCGGCGCCTGGTTTAGCGGCCGAGGCTGCCGGTAAACCAGGCTGAACCTGCGTATGTCCGTGGGATACAGCCGGGAAGTGATCGTTAGTGTTTATCTCAATCTTAAAGTATTCGCCGTCCACATAGACATCAAAGGTCCGAAGATTTTCTGGTTTAGGGGGGGATGATTTTTCCTGTTTCTCGACCAGGGCGCCTGCCAGGGCTTTTTCTATAAGCGCCTTTTCTCTTTCAACATCTTCTAATGTTTTTGCCTTAACGTCGGCCGGCATTTCTTCGAGGCCGTACTTCCACTTCAAGAACCGCTGGCCGGTAACCGGGAACAAGGCGTAAGTGAGTACATCATCTATATTTGTAGTAATGTCTTTTACTTCTTCCTTCGCCTTCTCAAGCTCCGGTTCCAGTATTTCTCCTGGGCGAAGGGTTATCGGTTTACTTCCCCTGGGGTAGTCTTTAAGGGCTTTGTTTTGAATATTCTCATCAATCGGTTTCGGTGTAGCTCCGTAAAGGCCGAAACAGAGGTCTTTAACCTGTTCGGCTATACGGAGGTATCTTTCATTATCTTTATCGAAAAGGACATTGTTCACTGTCTGGGTACCGACGATCTGGCTGGTGGGCGTTACCAGGGGAATCTGTCCGAGCTCTTTCCGCACCCGGGGTAGTTCCTTGAAGACATCATCGAGCTTTTCGAGCTCTCCCATCTGTTTCAATTGATTGACGAGATTGGAGAGCATCCCCCCCGGTGTCTGGTGAAGGAGTACATTCGTATCAATTATGGAAAGTTTTGTCTCGTTCAAAAACTGCATATATTTGGGTATATTCTTTTCAAGTTGTTCATTTATTTTAGCCAGGTGCTCTACATCGAAGCCGGTATCACGGTTTGTACCCAAAAGAGTTACAACGAGCGGTTCGACGGCAGGATGTGAGCTTCTGTATGCGTAGGGCGCCATGCAGGTATCAATTATGTCCACCCCCGCTTCAATGGCTTTAAGAAGACTTAGATCTCCCATCCCAGAGGTGAAATGGGTATGTAGATGCAAAGGCGCTTTAATTTCTTGTTTCAATAAAGATATCAAATTGTAGGCATCGTAGGGAGCAATCAATCCTGCCATATCCTTTATACAGATGGTATCGGCTCCCATATCTTCCAGAAGTTTTGCTTTTTCCAGGTAGTATTCCAGGTTGTATACTTCTCCTCCCAGCCTCGGTTCCGTCAGAGAGTAGCAGATAGTCCCCTGGAAATGTTTGCTGTTTTTTTTGATAACCTTGACCGCAGTCTGGAAATTCCGGAAATCGTTTAAG
>JBFMGN010000778.1:0-2298 GCA_040752435.1 Spirochaetota bacterium | reverse complement strand
GCAAACTTATCTTAAGCCTTTAAAGCTGCTTTAACACCTTTTATGCTCAAAAACACCTGCTTGTTTAACGTTAACCAGTAAAAGTCCTTCGTTTGGATGCCCTTCAAGTGTCTGTGTAAAAACCGCCAGTGACTCCAGTGGTGCTTTTTGATGTTCGCCTCCGGAATGGTCTTCCGGTAGGCCGCCGGGACTTTCTCCTTCAAGCCCATCCCGCGCCTGCCTATAACGTAGGACGCCGCCGAGTGAATGGGTATACCAAAGGCCCGCATGTACTTCAGCTTGCCGATGACCGAGGTATAGGCCGGGTCTTTGCGGATTACCCCCACACCCTCTTTGTTCGCCCGGCTCTCTATGCTCCGGTCCATCTTTTGGTAGGCAAACTGGGTTATTTTGCGGTTTCTGACCTTATTCCCGTAAGCCAGTCTGGCCTTGGAGTTCCTGGTATCGAGTTCTTCGCCTACCAGGGGCTTGCGCGCTTCCCGGGCTATTTTCACCAATCCGATAGCGGCGGCTTCGAGTATCTTGTTGACCTGGCCGGTAGCCTTGCCCTCCAGGTAGAAGGGTATCTTGCCGTACCGTAAGAAGTTCCCTTTACCGTCGGTTTCCACCCAGGCGATGTGGTCGTAGTTTTTATCGTAACCAACTACTCCGTCGTCGGCGCAATAATTGCGCTCTTTTTGCGGCAGGGCGAACATCGCTTTGAAAATGTAGTATTCGCCGTGGTCGGTTATCTCCCAGGTGAGGGGGGTCCGGGTGTTTAAAGCCGCTTCGAGCAGCTCCCGGCCGTACGGAAAATAGACGTTTTTTATGGTGACGGTTTTTTCGCTCAAGATGATGTGAAGCGTTTTCGTCTCCGGGTGGTACTTAAACACGAAGTTGCCGAATTTGGCATCGCCACGTCCGACTATCTTGAACGATTTCAACCTGGCCTTCCGCCACCCGGCCTTCCACTTTTCGTGGTTATTGGGGTACTTTGTAAACTGGGCGCGGAACAGCTTCTTGGCGCCGAAGGTTATGCCGAGAAGAAAGGACTCCATTCTTTCCAGCTTGTTCTCCATTAGATTAATCGAATGCTTGATCTGAGAGATGATGTTCTTGAGCCGCTTGATCTCCGGCCTTAAATATTGGTGCTCGAAGTCATACAGGTTGTAGAATACCCGGGTATATTTCTTGTAGGTTACGGCGTAGAGGCCGGAAGGGAGTTGGCGCTCTCTGCAGCCTTTGTAAGTCTTGAGCTTTAAGTCTTTCTTTTTCGGCTTATCCTGTTTGGATGCCTTGGATATTTTGACGCAGGACTGGAGCATTGCGCGCTTACCGTCAAGCTCCCGCTGGAGTTCATCGATCTTTTTCTGCTTTACTCCGATACGCTCCTTGAGTTCTGCTGTCTCTATCTGCTGTAGCTCAATTCTACTCGACAGCGCCGCACGCGCGTCGATTATTACTGAATTCGTAAAGTAATCGTTAAATCCAAATTTTTTCTTTGTGAACACATGCAGACTGGGATCTTTAAGGATGCATAATTCTTCGTTGTATTCCTTGGTTAGTAGTTTGATTAAATACCATTTAGCACGGTTATATTTATACGTTTCCTGCTCTATGTCGATTTCGTCAGATGTGTTTAAGGCCCTTTTGTAGATTCTGTTGGAAAAGATGGTTATCATGAAAAATCACTTGCCATTCTATGGTGTTGTGAGATAATTATACCATGTTTGGTGAAATATTTGGCAACGCTTAAAAAGTGGTCGCTCTATCGGGCAGTCCGGCATTCATCCGCCACTTTAGAAGTGGCGGTCTTCTGCCGGTAAAACGATAAAATCAACAATATCTAACGGGGAGCCACGGGCTCAAAAAATAGTCTTTCATGAGTAAGCTGTCCGATTGGGCAGCTTGTAATCGCTTTATCCCCTTCCGGCATGATGAGCGCCAGGGCCGGGTAGACGTCGTTGTCTTCGCTTACCTTACAAAAGCAGAAGCTCGGCGGGGCCGGGCACTAAATCCTAAAACAATTGAAAAACCGGGAATATACCTGTTTTTTGCCTCCTTCATGCCTTCCTTTTAATTTTCAGCTACCTTTTCTGTAGTGGTCTTCTTATCAAGCTTATTTTCAAGCATTAATTCTACCTTTTTAAATAAATAGTTACCATAAGAAATACAAAAATAAACCAAAACAAAAAAGGATGCTATGTCAAAATAGAGCAGGCTCTTTAAAAGACTAAAACTGCCGTTACTATACAAAAACGTAATAATATCGAACCACGAAAATAAAAAAATCCAAGATAATCCTACCGTCAAGACCGG
>JBFMGN010000777.1:0-2299 GCA_040752435.1 Spirochaetota bacterium | reverse complement strand
TAAAGGTAAAAACAATGGCAAGGAAAACATTTATATCGTACAAGTATAGTGAAGCGCGGAACTTGCGTGACGCCATAATTGTAAAGCTTGGCAATGATGCAACCTTCTATCAAGGGGAAACGAGTGAATCCCCTGATTTAACTGATGTAAACGCTGAGACAATAAAAAAGAAGCTTTGTGATATGATGTATAATACAACGGTCACCATTGTAGTTATATCGCCAAACATGAAACAAAGTAAATGGATTGATTGGGAAATAGAATATTGCCTAAAGGAGATTACCCGGGAGGGTAGAACTTCGACGACAAATGGATTAGTTGGTGTCATCCAAAAAGTGGATGGGGGATATGATTGGTTTAGAACGTTTAACGAGAACTACGATGGGTGTATTACACGAATATTTAACAATAGCCTCGTATACGATATTATCTTAAAAAACCGGTTCAATCAAAAACCTAAAAAATACGCTTGCGTTAACTGTAAATGTTACGAAGAGCTAACAGCTTCATATATCTCATACGTTGAAGAGGAAGAATTTCTAAGTAACCCTCAAGTGTATATAGAAAATGCTTTTAATAAAAGTGAAGAAATTGATGGATATGATTTAGTTAAACAGAGATAAATACAACACAACAATATTGCATTATTTTGGGTCTGTCAAGTATTTTGTGTAAATGGTATTTTTGTTAATTTACTTGGGTGTATAAAAATTGTTCAGCGCATCAACTCTCTATAACTACCTCCAATGCCCCCATCGCCCCTGGCGCGACCTCTACGGCCCCCAGGCCGAAAAATCCACTGAGGACAACCCCTTTGTCCAATTGCTGTGGGAGCGGGGCGTTCTGCACGAAGAAAATGTAATTAAAACCCTCGGCACCTTTGCCGATCTGCGCGGCGGCACATACGAAGAACGCTTTGCCCGGACCGCCGAAGAAATGAAAAAGGGCGCGCCGCTGATCTACCAGGGCGTGCTTATGCACGGCGAACTATTGGGCATACCCGATCTGCTCCAGCGCCAACCCGGCGGTGAATATCTGCCAGTGGATATCAAGTCCGGTTCCGGATTAGAAGGTGAAAACGAGGATACCGGGGAGGAGGGAAGGCCCAAAAAACACTACGCCGTCCAGTTAGCGCTATACAGCGAGGCCCTGCAGGGTTTGGGCTTTTCCACAAAGCGGGCAGGGCGGATAATAGATATCAACCTGCAAACGGTGAATTACGACCTCAACGATTCATTTGGCCCCAGAACGCCAGGCAACATGTGGAGCTATTACCAAGACACCAAGGCCCAGCTTGCCCCCTTGCTCAAGAACGAAACCCAAAACAAACCGGCCTTGTCCGGAACCTGTAAAATGTGCGTCTGGTACGAAAGCTGCAAGAAATGGTGCAAGGAAAAAGACGACCTGACCACCTTGTTTTCGCTGGGCTTTAACCGCAGGGAAAAACTAAATGCCGGCATTGGGATAACGACCGCCAAACAAATGAGGGGAATCAACATTCCCGAGCTGGCCCAAAGGAAGAAAAAAGACAAGGGTTTTCTGCCCGGCATAGGCGAGAGCACTTTGGAAAATTATAAGGCCAGGGCCGAGGTAATGCATGATCTGAAAAAGCCCCGCCTTTATAGGGCAATAACCCTGCCGGATGCGCCCATAGAATTATTCTTTGATATTGAGGACGACCCGACCCAGGATTATGTCTATCTTCACGGCGTGTATGAACGGAAAGAAGGGAAGGGGACCTTTTATCCTTTTTGGGCGAAAACCAATACCAGGGAAGACGAGAAAAAGGCTTGGGCTGAGTTTTGGGGCTACGTCCGGTCGCTACCCCCCGGCGGTTATTCCGTATACTACTATTCTTCCCACGAGAAAACGAATTACAAAAGGCTGTTCAAGCGTTACCCGGATGTCGTTACCCAGGAAGAGCTGGATGCCTTTTTTGCCAGCGCCAACACGGTTGACCTGTATACCGATATAATCCTTAAACATACCGATTGGCCGCTTTCCAGCTATTCTGTCAAGGATATAGCCACATATCTCGGCTTCATGTGGCGGGATAAGACTCCATCGGGCGCATTGTCCATTAAATGGTATAACGATTACCTGGCTAGCGGGGACTCAAAGATGATGCAGAGGATCCTTGACTATAACGAGGATGACTGCAAGGCGATGATGGTGATAAAGGATGCACTGGTAAAATTGAAAGTTGAGTAAATGGAAAATAAACTTATTAAAAACTGGAGTTCATTGAAATCTAAATCGTCACCATATATTTTAAAAGGTGATGAAGGAATCAAAGCCA
>JBFMGN010000776.1:0-2300 GCA_040752435.1 Spirochaetota bacterium | reverse complement strand
TAAACCGGCTTATATATCTGACAGGTTGTTCCCGCCTGAACTACATGCGGAACAGAGATTAAAATCATGATAGAGGAACTCTTTTATAGAAAGACGCCTTCCGCAGTTCAGGCACCGCAGGTTAAAAATGAGAATTTTCTTTCTAAAAAAGTAAAATAAAAAACCTGTTATGGCTGCGGGAGCCAGCAGCAAAATATCCGGGAGGCGAAACCGGGAAATTACGACAGTTCCGGCAAGGAATACAAGCAGCACCCCGGCCATGTAGAGAGTTGCAAAACGCTTTTTCTCCCCATGCGGGCTTGATTTTCGCTGGGTTAAATTAAGAATAAGGACCGCGCCAAGGAGAAAAAGCAATAGCTTCTGTAGAAAAAAAGTCATCATGAAAAATGTATATCACATCCGTCCAGCGCCTTGCTAAGGAACTGGACATAGGACTCCGCTTGTAATATTGCAAAAATCTTTAAAAAAACAAGCTTTTTGAGCAGGTCAAATTCCTCTTTAAGCCCAGTCTATCGAGAAGTTTCACACGGAGAACACGGAGGTCACAGAGAAAGGAAAAAAGAGGAATTCCGCACAGAGAACACGGAGGGAAGAAAATTGGAAGCTTAAGAAAGTATGGAAAAAAGTCAAACATTATTACTTGAGGCAATTTCAAAAACCAGAATTTATAAGCCACGGAAGCACACGGAAGGACGCGGAAGGTTGCAACCATTAATACTTTTTCCGTGTTTTTCCGCGGGTTCCGTGGCTACCCCATATGCTTGCCCTAGCTTCTCGCCCTCGAAGGGGGCTACCCGCCTTTATTACCTTAACTTCTCGCCCTCGAAGGGGGCTACCCGCCTTTATTACCTTAACTTCTCGCCCTCGAAGGGGGCTACCCTATATTGCAACCACATTCTATCAAGTGAAGTCTTGACATTTTTTTCCAGGTATAATATAAAAAGTGTCACTTGCCGCTGTAGCTCAGTCGGTAGAGCAGAGGACTGAAAATCCTTGTGTCAACAGTTCGATTCTGTTCGGCGGCATGTGCCCTGCCATGCAGGCGGGGCACCTTTTTTAATTTCGTGTAAGAGTAAAACTTTAGCCCCAAAAGAGTATCAGTCCGCTCTTTTCATGTGTATTACCGGTTTTGCGTCCGAGGTTTCAAATAATACCTGAGCATAATGCCCTTCTTTCCAAGGTCCGGGATTGATGATTATCGTGTTCAGTAAGGTGTCCATACACCGCGCTTCATGGATATGCCCGGAAAAATTTATTATAGGGTGATTTTCTTCTATGAACGAACGAATGGCGCGCGAGCCTACATGCCGGAGACCCATAACCTTGTCGGCTTTCGTCCTATAAGCCGGTTGATGCGATACGAAAATCAACGGCCTTTCCCCGATATGGAACTCAATTCCCGACAGGGCATTTTTTAATAACCCCTGGAATTCGGCTTCCGTAAAAGTATTAGGCGTTTCTACAGGAGCAGCCAGAGAACCGCTGACACCCGCAAAGAAAATATCTTTTAGACACCGATGCCTGCCGTGAACGCTTAATCCTTCTTCAATCAAAAAGCCATCAATTTCCGGGTAGTCGCAATTGCCTGCTACGCAGACTAGATTTTCATTCAAATCGCCTATTGACGCAACAACCGAGGCCGCCTCTGATATTCTACCAAAATGAGTCAGGTCTCCTGAAATGACCACTACATCGGCCAATTTTATTTCGGAGGCAATCTTTTTTAAAGTATCTTTTTTCCCGTGAATATCTGTCAGCGCCAGTATTTTCATTGGTACAACTTTGTCATCCGAAATACATTAATCCGAAAGTGAAATAAGCTTATAGTCTATCACATGCTTTTGCAAGAAGCCTTGCCATCGACTGGGAAGAAGGCCATTCGGGAAGAATTGAAGATACTTTCAAAGTAACCGTACCATTGAGATGCTCGGAGAACGCCCCTCCGTTTGAGAGGGGGTCACTTATTTGAATCCCGGTTTCCAGAACATATTGACTTTGCGCCCGAGTGGCATGGTGATCCTTCGCGCTGGGAGAAGGGACAATAATGTCATACAAAGTAGGGGTAGATCATCAATTAGTACTGTAGAAGAAGCGAATCCTATCTCTAAAACCGGTGAGGATGAACCAAACGAGCTCCTGGTAGAAAAGGCATTGATGGCCGAAATCCGGGAGAAGTGCCATTACTTCATGACCTTCCTGCTGACTGAGGAGCAGCGGGTTGCTCTGCTGCTAAAGGACCTTTTTGACTTCAGCTACCAGGAGATGGCGTATCTCTTGGAGCTTAACGAGGATGTGATTCG
>JBFMGN010000775.1:0-2300 GCA_040752435.1 Spirochaetota bacterium | reverse complement strand
CTTCCTGGCCCGGAGGCACAAGCATCAGATTTTCCAGCACTGTCATGAGCTTCAGTTCCCGGCTGATTTGGAAGGTACGGCAGAGCCCCTTGTGGAATGTCTGGTGCAGGGAAAGCCCATCGATCCTCTCCCCTTTAAAGTATATCTCGCCCCCATCCGGCTTATATAAACCTGTAATAATGTTAAACAGGGTTGTTTTACCGGCCCCATTTGGTCCGATAAGACCGGTAATACGGTGAGGGGCAACATCGATGGAGACTCCGTCGACTGCTTTGATGCCGCCGAAATACTTCCTTACCTCTTTAAGTGAAAGGATGGTTGAGTTAGTTTCTGCATTCAACGATTTTTATCCTTATCTGTAATAAGTTAAAACCATAATAAGCTTAAGTCCTCATTATATCCTTAAGTCATGTCCCCGGTCAACAAAATAATGATTTTAGCAATTTTTTTTTAACCGCGGAATCATGTGGCTCTTCCTTCATCCTTCATTTCCCGGGCTATTGCCTCCATCTCGGCGTGCAATTTTGTAATATCTTGCGGGAAGATCGAGGCAGCCAGCCAGAGCACCAGAGCGCAGAGGAACCAAAAACCGGAACAGATAGAAAGGGAGGCCGACAGCCCCAGTGCAACGGAGAGTGTACCGGCCACGAATTTTCCCAGGCCTTCGCCGAGGGAATCGGTAAGGTTGAAAATGGAAAAAATGGGCCCCCGGTTTTCCGGGGTGTTGGTATCGAGGAGCATGGTACGCATATTTGGTCCCGTCATGGCAGCCAGAAAAGCGGCCAGAAACCCTGATAGGGAAAGGATGATGAGATCAGGCGGAATAAAGAGTACGACCGCAATTGTGAAAACCGCCCCGGCTGCCGTTGTAAGACTGCAAAACTTAGGTAACAATGCGGGCTGTTTTTGAAACACAACACCGCCCAGTTTCCCTCCCACGAGAATCCCCAGGATCATACCGATACCGAAAATCATATAAATGGTCGTGGCTGCGGCGATAGTTAAGCCTTTATTTATATTGAGGAATTTATTCAGGAAGAAAATCGCACCCCAGGGGACGGTTCCCAAAATACCCTGAATAAAAAGGTAAACATTTGTCTTTATTTTCGCCAGCTTTACATAATCGGCCAGCCGTATAATCTTCGGGTACAAAACTCCCTGGGCAACAAGTTCCTTCGTTGCTTCTTCGGATGCTCCTTTTTTTGGTTCGGGCACAACCAGGGCAAAAATAATGATCAGGGGAATATTAGGTGCTGCGACAACGACAAACGGCAGCCTCCAACCGAAGGCATCCCCGAGGTAGCCGCCTGCAATTGTCCCGATAATTTTACCGAAAGCGAAAGAAGTTGTCAGTATGGCCGAGGCCACGGGCCGCTCCTTTTCATCATAAATATCCCCCAGAATTGAGAAGGCCAGCGGAAAAGCAGCCCCGATTCCGATACCGGTTAATATGCGTAATAGAAAGAAGATGGGATAATTGGGTGCAAAGGCCGTTAAAAGACAGGGTATCTCTCCGAGGCCGACGGAAAGCACCATAAGGAATTTACGGCTCGCCTTGTCGGCATAATAGCCCCAGAGAAGGCTTACTACGGCCCCGATAATGGTGAATAAGCCCATCATGACTCCGATGGCGGCATCATTTATACCAAACTCCGTTTCAATTAACTTTAAGGTGGGACTCATGACATTGGCGTCGGAGTTTAAGACAATCATAATAAGGGCCATAAGTCCCAAAAGCAGGCGTTTCTGTTTCTTTGTCATAGGTCTTTTCTCCTGCCAAAAGATAGTGCTGTCTCTTCAGCTAACTTTATACCTAGTTTCCATCTTACACAAGAAATTTTATCTAATCCAAAGATTATATTACTTTTTTTCCTTGACAATTAACGATTCAGTATCAGATAATTAGCAGTAATTTTAAAATCTTCTTGGATACGGAGGTATGATATGAAAAGACGTCTCTTGATAGTTTTTATTCTGGCAGCCTTCTTAGCCGCCTCCATTGCTTTTGCAGGCGGCCAGAAAGAAGAACAAAAGGGTACAACTGCGACGAAGGCACCTGTAACCCTGTCCATTCTCACAATGACAGGTCCATGGATCAGCGGTCCGGTCAAGCAGCATGCACCGGATTGGGAAACTAAAACGGGAAACAAGATCAACCTCATCGAGGCGGCCTTCTCCGATATTTTCCCGAAGGTGCAGCAGGCGGCCGCCACCCGAAGCGATGCCTTCGATATGCTGCTGGTTGCCAATATTTGGATGGCCGACATGGTGGGGTGGAACTACGTTATTGCTCTGGATAA
>JBFMGN010000774.1:0-2301 GCA_040752435.1 Spirochaetota bacterium | reverse complement strand
GTCGCTTGATACAATCTCAAAATAGGAGATGATCTTTCTGATAAAAGGATCCAGTCTCGGATCAAGCTCATCAAGTCGCTGGTCGATCTGGGAAATAACAGCGGTATTTTGGTTATCAAAACTGAAAAAATGCACTAATGTATTCCGGTCGTAAGTAAGGTCCTTATAACCTTTTCGTTCAAGTTTCTGGGCTATAAGGCTGCTGTCTGCGAATGAATCCAGGAGCAAGGTGTAATACCCGCTCCATTGCTGCAGATCCCCGTACATTATGGGTAGAGAAAAAAAGGCATATAAACAAACCACGAAAATAATAACGGAAAGAATGAGGAGTAAAACACTGAAGCGTGGATCGCCGATTGATATTTTCATTGATGCAATTATAAACTATTGAAAGCCAGCGCAATAAAGAATCCTAATAGTATACCGACGGAAACTTCTGCCATGGTATGCCCGTGAATTTCTTTTACCGGTCGAAAATCAATACCAAACCGCTGATTTAATTCCCGGGTTAACTGGTTGATTATCTTTGCCTGTGAACCCGCCGCCCGCCGTACTCCCAGGGCATCCCTCACCGTCAGTAAACCGTAAAAAAGAGTGACAATGAAAAGCGGCGACGTTATACCCTCTTCAAAACCGATGGAGGTTGCTAAGGCTGTTACAAGGGCTGAATGACTGCTGGGCATTCCACCGGTAGTCCAGAGCAGGGTTTTTAGTATATCTTTTGAAGAGCGGGATCTTTTTTTAAAAATCTCGATAATAGATTTTATCAATTGCGCAATAAACCAGCTGAAAAAAGCTGACAGGAATACAGGATGATATAAAACACTATAAAACCGGTCGGCGTGGAAGATAGGCATAATTCTTTAGTTTCCAGTTAGAGGTAAATTTTGTCAAGTATGGAGTCTCTTCGGATTGATTGAAGGTTAAGGAGATGAGTTCTAATTATTTCAAATCCTTTTACCCCGGTATTGATGATGAAGGGAAAAGGATAGATAAAATAATCCGAGTTTTATTACCCAAAATAGCCCTAAGTACGGTCTACTCAAACTTGAGGAAAGGGAGGATCAAAGTCAACGGCACGAAAGTCGACCCTTCCTACCGGGTAAAAACCGGTGATGTTATAAACATTCATGAAGGGCTGACCGGATTCTTACGGGAATACCCGGCCTCTTCGTTCTCCGGCAAAACCCATGTGTTGGAAATGGGGGCTATGATCCTCTTTGAAAACGATAACATCATCGCTATAAACAAAAAACCGGGCGTTGTCGTTCACGGGGAAAACTCACTTAAAGATCAAATAGATACATATCTAAAACCTGTTTTACAGCCTTCCCTCAGTTTCAATCCGGGGCCTCTTCACCGGTTGGACCGCAATACATCCGGAATAATACTATTCGGCAAAACCCTGCTAGGGGCTCAAAGATTTTCATCCATATTGAAAAGTCGAAATTGTTCGAAATGGTACGTCGGCCTCATTGAAGGCCGGATGACTTTAAGGCAGCTTTGGCGTGACAGAATAGTTCGTAATAGAGAAACAAAGGTCTCCAAAGCCGGTGCCGACGGCAAAGGGAAGACGGCCATTACAGCAGTAACCCCGCTGATATTGAAAAACGATTTTTCCTTCGTGCTATTCAGACTTATTACGGGTATTACCCATCAAATACGAATCCAGTCCTCCCTCCATGGATTTCCTCTAGCGGGTGATACCAAGTATCACGGAAAAAGAAAATTACAGGTATATATACTGCATGCGATATCAATTCAACTTCCCGAATACGACGATATTTTAGGATTCCAAAGGCTCTATGCCCCCCTGCCTGAGGAATCACATACTCAACTCGTGCATATTTTTGGTTCAGCCGCCATGGCTGCGTGTCTCAATACGTTAGAGGGGCAATTTTTTCCGGTCTTCCGGTAATAGAAAAAAAATAATTATATTGTACAGCCTTCCACCCTATGTTATTCTTTAGTTCATGCGAGGATTCTTCCATCATCTAATCTGGCTTTTGAAGGGCGTACAGGTCTTCGCTCTGGTCGGCAAGAGCGGCTCCGGTAAAAGTTTTCGTGCGAAACTGGTAGCGCAAAAATATGGTATCGAAATGATTATAGACGACGGCTTGCTGATCTATAAAGATAAAATCCTGGCAGGTAAATCTGCAAAGAAGGAAAAAGCTTTTCTGGCCGCCATCAAAATAGCTCTTTTCGATGATGCTGAACACCGTTATGAAGTAAGAAAGAGCCTGGAAAAGGCAAAATTTAAACGAATTCTTATCCTTGGGACTTCAGATCGAATGGTAAAAA
>JBFMGN010000773.1:0-2306 GCA_040752435.1 Spirochaetota bacterium | reverse complement strand
TGGGATGAATTTTCAGGTTGGTGGGGTAACCTTGTTGTCGGGAAAACCGATCCCGATCTAAAAATAAAGGAAAAAGTAAAGGAATTGACCAGGGGCCTTCAATCAGAACAGGAAAAAACAGAGGCCATATTTGAATATGTTTCGAGAAATATCAGGTACGTTTCAATTAATCTGGGGAAATCGGGTTTGGAGCCGCAAAGGGCGGCGGAGGTTCTAGAAAATCAATATGGCGATTGCAAGGATAAAAGTACTCTTTTGATTAGCATGTTAAATGCCGCGGGAATCCCTGCTTATTATGCATTAATCCAATCGGGTCGAGGAACGAATATACTTAAAGAATTCCCTTATCCTTTCCAGTTTAATCATTGTATTGTGGCTTTAGAAAAAGACGGAAGGTTTATGTTCCTGGATCCGGTTGAGAGCAACTATAAAACTGATTATATACCTCGGAATATCCAAAATAAGGATGCTTTAATTTCAAAGGGAAATGGAGGAATATTCTGGAAAACCTCCTCCGCAAGACCAGAGGAAAATAGCCTTCTTTTCATGATTCGGATGAACATAAACGGAGGCGGGCAAATAATAGGTGATATGACAATTTCGGCCACCGGTGATAGGGAAGCAGGTTTGCGCAGCATTTTCATCGAAGAAAGTGAACTGGGCATCAGGAAAACCTTCGAGAATATTTTTCAACAAGATATGCCCGGATCCATACTTAAAGAAATTAAACATTCAAACCCCACCAATATGAAAGAATTATTCAAAGTAAACATCACATTTTCAGTCGATAGCTATTGTAGGAAGGCGGGGGACTTACTAATACTGCCTTCAATCGATATTAAGGATGAATGTTTGGGGATTCAGAGTAGGAAACGAATATATCCTATCAAAATAGAGAGTAAATATTTAGTGGCAACAGAAGTAGATTTTAATATTCCGGATGGGTACGAAATTTATTTTGTTCCTAACTCTGAAAAATTTAAAAATAAATTCATTGAGGGGCGTTCAGTCTATCAGGTCGATGGTAAAAGGGTTACCTTCAAGGGGGAATTTATCGCCAAGGAAACTGCGATTGCCCCCTATGAATATGATGATTATAAGAAAATATGTGAAGCTATTAGCAAAAGCGCAAAGCGTGAGATCCTTTTCAAGGAAATAAAAAGGTAGAAGCACGGATTCCGCTATAAATGCGCATGGGAGGAAACATGCTGCCGTCACCGCCAATCCAGGAATACTTCTCTTCAGGTCCACAGATTCGGCCATGTCGTAGAATCGGGGACGTTGTGTCCGAGGTTGCCTTGTCACCATCATCCCTCTTCTTCCAATCGTGGAACCGCCCTGGCGATGCTGGACGTGGTCACTCCAACGTGCCGCGATATCTCTGCCATAGATAATCCCAATTCATCCAGGCTGCGTTTCGCTATCGTTGCCCGAAGGGTACTTACCTTCCTCCGACGGCTGCCTCCTTTGAGCTCGTTAGGGCTTATTCGTCCTTTCTTGCACTCTTCTTTAAATCAGTACTTGATATTACTAACGCAATCATATGGCTCAACGGCTTGGCGCAAGGTCGACTAAGCGATGCGTGCTCGGCACGTTAATCATTTCCAGTACCGTGGAAATTGAGGCTAGCCATGGCGCTGAGCCATGGTGCCCCATCCCGTCGCAACCAGCGGGCTGTGCCCGCGCGCCGGGAGAACCAGGGGCTGAAACCAATGACCCTACGGGTCATGGCTCAGCCCTCGGATTTGTCTCTTCCAAATAATCGTAATAGAGAAACAGCAGGCTTGTTTTTACCTGCGGTTTTTGTGTTGAATTAATTCCGGAAGCGCAATTGCACTTGACGCTGCTGGCCTTTGCGGGTAAACTGTCTTACAGTAAAATAAGCTGAAGGAGGCCATAATTATGTTGTCGCTTACCATACCCGATTCGGTGCTGCATTCACTCAAGCTTCCCGAAAAGACACTCCCGAGCGACCTAATGAAGTTGTTGGCCGTGAAATTATATGAAAAAGGCGCTCTGGGCATCGGCAAGGCATGCGAGTTGTGCGGCAAAAGCAGGATGGAGTTTCTGCAGGTGCTGAAAGAGGAGGGTGTCTTTCTGAATTATGATGACGCCGAGCTTGACCGTGACCTCTCCAATATGGAGACCTTCCGGTGATAGTAGTCAGCGACGCCTCGCCGCTCATTGCCCTTTCCTCCGTGGATCGTCTTGATCTCATGCAATTCTTATTCGATGCGGTCACCATCCCTGTCTCAGTGCGCGACGAAGTAATGGGTTCGGCAGCGAAAATCGTGGTGGAATTGCCT
>JBFMGN010000772.1:0-2316 GCA_040752435.1 Spirochaetota bacterium | reverse complement strand
TACCGCCACCGCTGTTCTTATGGCAAACGCGACTCCGGTGTTCGTTGACATTGACCCCAATACTAATTGTATAAATCCCGAAAAAATCAAAGAAGCGATTTCAGAGCGGACAAAAGCGATAATAGTCGTGCATATGGCAGGCTTGCCGGCGGATATGGATCAGATTATGGAACTCGCCGGGCAGTACAACCTTAAAGTCATCGAAGATGCAGCCCAGGCCCATGGTTCAGCATGGAAGGGGCGCAGGCTCGGCTCCCTCGGAAATGCCGCTTCCTTCAGCTTTCAACTGAGTAAAAACATGACAAGCGGCGAAGGCGGAATAATCACCACCAACGATGAATACCTTGCACAGCAGTGCTGGTCGATCCACCATGTGGGCAGGAAACCGGATAGTGAGTGGTACAGGCATTACAGGCTGTCAAGTAATTATCGAATGACAGACTGGCAGGCGGCCGTTCTCCTTGTGCAGTTGGACCGCCTTGAAAAACAAATAGAGCTAAGAGAACAAAACGCCGCGTACCTTGATACTCTGCTTAGCGGTCTCCCCGGTATAAGTCTCTTCCAGAGAGATAAACGCGTCACGCGCCATACCTATCACCTGTATATGTTCAAATTCCACAGTGAAAATTTCAACGACCTTACAAAGGAGAAGTTTATAGCCGGCCTGAACGCCGAAGGTATTCCGGCAAGCCCGGGCTACATTGAACTGCATAAACAGCCGCTGTTTCAGGATACTGCCGTAAAGCGGATCCTGACCCGGCAAATAGACTACGCATCTGTTAATCTGCCGGAAACGGAAAAAACATGCCGGCAGACTGTGTGGATCCCTCAGAATGTATTACTGGGAACCAAAAGAGATATGGAAGATATTGCATCAGCAATTCAAAAGATCCAGCATAATGCCGGCGAATTGTTATTATGAAAGAAAATACACTGCTGTCTATTTTTCCAGTACCCCGGAAAATCAAAGTAACAGATCATGAGGCCGCTCCGTTTGTTCCCCGTGGTTTTTGTTGTGAATCTGCCGATTGTGATTCCACCGACAGCGAAATTGTCCATACCTGGCGCCAGGCAGAGGGTTTTGCCCTGGGAAAGGGTACCCAAACTTTGCAACTGCGGTTACACCGGAAAAGAGAACGAGAGACCTTGTACGTGGAAGATAACTCGCAACTATCGGAAGAGAAATATCGGCTGAACATAACGACCGGTGTTAAAACCGGAAAGGCGGATATTACGTTTGGACATCCACGGGGTTTAAAGCACGCCCTGGCAACAATTGCCATGCTTGCACGTAACGGAGGATTCACCTCCTGCACCATCGAAGATTATCCCGGTTTCGCAATCCGCGGGATTATCGAAGGGTTTTATGGGCATCCATGGAATCATGATGATCGCATCGATATGTTTCACCTCCTTTCCGAATATAAAATGAACACATACGTGTATGGACCGAAAGACGACCCCTATCACCGGCAATTGTGGCGAAAGCCCTATGATTCAAAAGCCTTAATGAAGCTGTCCCAGTTATACGAAGCCGCATCCAAATGCGGGTTGGACTTCTACTACAGCCTCGGTCCAGGCCTTTCAATGCGATATTCAGACAAAACCGATATCGATGCACTGGAGGCGAAATTATTGCAAGTGCGCGAAATCGGCATTATGCATTTCGGGCTTTTTCTCGACGACATACCGCCCATACTGCAATTCTCCCGCGATACAAGACAATTCAAGGACCTCGTTGACGCCCATATTGCGCTTACCCAGAGACTTTTTAACAGATTAAAAGAACATGATCCCGGTATCCGGTTTATCGTGTGTCCTACCCAATACCATGGAGCTGGTAACGAATACTATATTTCAAGGTTGGGTAGTGAACTCCATCCATTGATAGATATTCTCTGGACCGGACCTGAAATCTGTTCGGGAAAACTAACCCTCCGGGATGCCGCGGTCTTTGCCCAATCTACCCTCCATATGCCCTTATACTGGGACAATTATCCCGTGAATGATCTTGAAATGAGCAATGAAATGCATATTGGTCCATACTTAAACAGAGACAAGGACCTGAATCGCTTTTCCCGGGGTATTATCGCCAACGGTATGGAATATCCCGAAGCCTCCAAGATTCCCTTCATTACAATTTCATGTTACACCTGGAACCCAGGGGCGTACGACCCCGAAATATGTTTAAAACATGCAATCCAGCGTATCGCCGGTTTAAGGGATGCCGAGGATTTTCTTGTCTTTGCCGACAACATCCGATATTCCTGCCTCTTTCCCGCAGACTCCCCCAAGTTGTCGCGGCTTCTGGAAAAG
>JBFMGN010000771.1:0-2316 GCA_040752435.1 Spirochaetota bacterium | reverse complement strand
TAACACGTTCTTCTTTGCTTCGCCGACGACAAGTGTACACCAGGTGTATGTAACGAACACCTCTAACCATATAGCTTCGAACATACATACCCTCAGTTTAATCCATTATATCGCGGTTGAAGAAGTTAGTAATACTTAACGAGTCGATACCCATTCGGCCTGGAAGCCAGACCGGTCTCGCTGTGCTATCAGCGTGAGAAAAGTGTTGTTGTAAATTGAGGTCAGTTTAATACATGACCCTTTTACGACTAGTAAGGTTCGCCAACCAGTTCCGAAATATTTTGAGATCATTTGTCGAAATTTTCGGCGCTTTGCGTCCGCAGGCAGGCACATTATCGGCGCATTCGGGATCAGAGCTTTTTGACGAGCCGAATATTATCCAGTGCTGTCGATGAAGAGAAATCGACTGTGAATTTTAAGCTTTTGCATGAAACACCAGGCAGGATAATTGCCTGGCCTGTCAAATGCCAAAATATGAACAAATTGCAAGATGCAAACAATGCCGATGAACTTAAAATGCTGTATATGTTATTTGCCGACCGGGTTCGTCAAGCGGCGTATTTCGTGGTGCGTGATCATAGTATTGCTGACGACGTGATGCAGGAGACTTTCCTTATCGCGATGGAAAAGCTGTCTCAGCTCAAGGATAGTGAGAAGGTTGAAGCCTGGCTGGTACGTATTGCCATTAACAAAGCCCGAGACTTTTTCCGCCACCGCAATAGATTGGTTCCCGCGGCCATGCCGGTTGCCGACGATGCCGGGGATGGTCAGGTAGAAGATCTGGTTTTGAAGAAACAAGAGGTGGATGCTCTTCACGCGGCTATCTTGGACTTGCCGGAAGACTTTCAATTGTTGCTCTATTTCAAGTACAAAAACGAGTGGTCCGTGAAGCGCATCGCATCTACCCTCGGCATCGCCGAGGGCACGGTCAAGTCCCGTCTGTATAGGGTTCGAGAAGTATTGAAGAAGGCCTTGAATGAAAGTTACCTTGAAAAGGAAGAGGCGTGGGATGATCAAGCACAGAGATGATGAAGACCGATTCCTAAAGGAATGTGCCGAGCGCCAAATGGCCGGTTATGAGCGGCGCGAGCCCGAAGAACTGTGGAAGGAGTTTGAAAGCAGATACCTGAGGCGGCGCCGGCGATCCGGAGGACTCAGGCTTGTCATTGCGGCGGCCGCAGTGGCCTTGTTTGCCCTTGGTGTCGGTGTGCTTGTCTTCCCTGAACAGGTGCGGGCCGTGGGAAAACGGTTGGTAAGCATCACCCTGGAGTTTACCGGCGACACCCAGGCGCAGATCGGCGTATCGGTGGATGAAGGCGGTCAGGTTCCGGCGCCGCCCACTACCGAGCCGGGGCTTGCCCTGCTGGAAGAAATCAAGACGCGGGTGCCTTACGCAATTAAGATGCCGGCTTTTATTCCCGAAGGATACGGACTCCGAAGCTACCGTTACGAGCCACCGCCCCATTGGGTGCTGACATTGCACTATCAGAATGATGGCCGGTTCTTAAAGTTTAGGCAAATGCACTTCGAGGGAGCCCAAGGCTTTGGAAGCGCAACGGTGGTCGACGTTGAAGACTCCAATGTTACTGAGGTCCGGATCGGCAATGCCTTGGGCACTTTGGTAGAGCGCAGGAAAGGCGACTGGGTACTGGTTAAATGGGTCGAAGGTTCCGTGCTGTATGAGATTTCCGGCCACCTCGGCCCGGAAGAGGCATTGAAGAGCGCAGAATCAGTTGCTTTTTTAGAGTAAAAAAAGGGAACCGCTTTGCAGCCTGCTGGGTCTTATAGGAAAAGTCCAACAGGAGGTGTTTGTGTTGAGGCGGTTGTTTTTGTTGGCGGCCGCACTGGCGATGGTGTTTTTTTGGGGATCCAGCCCGACTCAGGCAGCTTCCCTCGGAGATGCGGACGGACAACCCGGGATTCAGACCACGAAGTGGCTTGCTCGCGGACAGTCGGACATTTCCGTAACTTCTGACAAAAGAATAGTTATGGATGGTCTAAGCGAGGCCGATCAATTGGTAAACAGGATTTGGGTCCGGTCGTATCTGCAGAGATGGACCGGGAGTTCGTGGTCCAATATTGGCTCAGCCTACAACCACGAAGACAACTGGTACTACGTAACGGTGCGCAAGATAGTCTCCGTCAGTTCCGGTCAGTATCGGGTCAGATCGGAGCACCAGGTCATTCATACTCGTGTTTGACACCTGCACCTAAAAACCCGGTGCCACGGGACGGCCAAACCCTTGATATACCTGAATAGGGTCTTTGAAAAATGCAAAATGGCGGTGCCACGTCTTCCAGTATTTGTTTAGACAA
>JBFMGN010000770.1:0-2317 GCA_040752435.1 Spirochaetota bacterium | reverse complement strand
ACGCTTTTTGCGGGCATAAAAATACGCGCCAATGCCTTTTGCTTCGCTTCAGGCCGCGAAACAGTTCAACCGGACGTCTATGTTGTTTTTTAGTATAAAAATAGGGGAAATAGAGTTTTATTTATAAGATGCAAAAGTTTGTGATAGGTTAAAAATAATTGAAGCATACGGAGATATAAGATGTTAACGCAAATATTAACGAATCAGTATGATTACGTTGTTATTGGCAAAACAATAGAATATAATATGTTGGGCGGCCCGGGAACCCAGCCAGATGTGTCAGGGTCATATGAAGACATTGGGTAGATATCGTAAGATGAGGAAAGCGCTTTTTCTTTTTTTTCGTATTATAATTGCGGCTTTTGGCGCGCTCGCGGCGGTTTCGGGATGTCTTTCAAATGGCCGTTCCAATGACCGGAGAAATACGGCCGCCCCAGCAGAGGGTTGCCCTGTTGCCGGGGATGAGACCATTACGCGTATACTAACGCCGATTAGGCAAAAGTATGTGATTCCGGCGATCGCTGCTGCAATCGTAACAGGTAATGGAGTCGAACACGTTGGTGCAGTGGGCGTCCGAAAATGGGGAACGGACATTCCGATCACGCTTGAGGACAAATGGCACTTAGGGTCAGACACCAAGACCATGACTGCGACACTGGTCGGCATCCTGGTGGAACGAGGTTTACTGAAATGGGAAACAACCGTTTCTGAGGTTTTTCCCGAATTCGCGGCAGGATTCCACCCCGACCTGAGGCAGGTGACAATCCTCCAGTTACTTTCACACCGGGCGGGGATCCCGGCAAACTTGAACTATAACGACCTGTTGCAAAAAAGGACGACTACACAGCAGCGGATTGAAGCCGTCAAGAGAGGTTTTACTCAGAAGCCCGCCAACCCGCCCGGGAGCACCTTCCTGTATTCCAATCTCGGATATATTATTATTGGTGCCATTGTTGAACGAATAACCGGTCTCACCTGGGAGCAGGCGATGCTGGCCGAAGTATTTGCTCCACTGAAGATGGATTCCGCCGGATTCGGAGGCCTGGGTACTCCCGGCCAGATCGACCAACCGTGGGGCCATGTTAAAAGCAAACAACCCTTCAAAGAGAATGGCCCTAACGCGGATAATCCACCTTTTTTGGGACCGGCAGGACGTGTACATTGTACAATTCAGGACTGGGCCCGATTCATAGTTGATCAACTTCGCGGTGCCCGGGGAGAGCCGGCTCTTCTCAAGACCGAAACCTACCGAACCTTGCAAACACCACCTTTTGGGGGTGACTATGCTTTAGGCTGGGCAGTGACTGAACGTGACTGGGGCGGTGGTACAGTACTAAACCATAACGGCAGCAACCTTCTATTTATAGCTAAAGTATGGGTTGCGCCTAAGCGTGATTTCGCAATCCTCGTATGCGCCAATGAAGGGTTGGATGCCTCCGAAGCGATGGACGAAGTAGTTACGCAGCTCATTCAACTACAGTCCACCAATAGAACGGAGTCACCGTAATATCAACCAGGCATTCTGGTTAATTAGAGGAAGTTCACATCCTTCAACATCTACTCCTCCATCGTCTGCCCCTCTTCAAAGCCCGCCTTGTAGCCTTCTTTATAAGCTTCCGTGTAGGCTGCTTTAAAACCGTCTTTGTATCCTTCCCTGTAGCCATCATCATACCCGTATTGATAGTCATCGTAAGATTCATAATCGTGTTCAGTATCGTCGTCGTATTCAGTATCGACGGTGTTTTCGTGCAGATCTTCCAAAGTAAACTCAATTTCGGAGTAATTTTGAAGATCAATGTCGTAGATGAAGTAAGAATCCCCTTCGTCATCTATTGCCTGGAGATGGATTATATCCATATCCGGCCCGATATCGGGTAAAATAAAAACCCTGCTTTCGGAATCCTGGAGAGTTTGGCCGTTGAGGAGTTCATACTCCCAATTTTCGGTTTCCCCTGTACTCAAATAAATGTTATGAAAGATATAGCCGGTACTATTGATGATTTTTATCGATTTTGTCGCTTGCGCGCAGAGAAGAAAAGCGCTGAACAGAAAGATAAAACTAAAGATCAGACGTTTCATAGTCTACCCTCTTTAAGAAAGCTTTCCAATAAGAATTATAGCACAGAAATACGGAAAAAATGACAATTTTTTAATAACCAACCCTTCTGCGGATGCGGATTTTATTGCGAAATTGCGGGATCATGATGTAGAAATTTTGCTGGCAGGTTAAGTAAAATATTTTATCTTACCAGCCGTAGCGTTCCGGTCCCCAGGGGCGTTTTTCGAGTTTCTGTTCAGCCATAACTATTGTTCGGTC
>JBFMGN010000077.1:3199-9359 GCA_040752435.1 Spirochaetota bacterium | reverse complement strand
GGCGGGTTGTTCGTCCACTCGTGCGGCAATTTCGCGCACAACCTGGATGCTCTGGCGAAAATCAAGAATCTGCGCGGCATCAATTTTGGAGCGACCGAGACACCGTTTCCTGCCGTAGTGGAAAAGTTTTCTGGAAAAGCCGTCCTCATCCCTCACATTGGTCTGAACAAGGAAACCCGCTTCGACCGCGTGCTGGACTACGTAGAAGCGATGCTGAGTCAGAAGAAGACCAATCGCGGTCTGTTCATTATCGTGGATACAAGTCCGCGTTCCCGCGCCTATCCCATACGATGGCAGGATAAAGATATTGACCAAGTGTATGCGCTGGTGGAAGAGCATTGATGGAGGGAAGAAAAATGGTACCTTTCCAACGGGTCTTAGCCGCCCTTCACCGCCAGTCGGTGGATCGCATTCCTTATGTTGAGGCTCTGTTCGACGTTCGCGTGGCAGCCAGCCTCGTAGAAGCGGTACTGGAGCGGTTCGCCGACTGGCTGACTCAGGTGGCCGAAGGGTTGTGCGCGCTGGACTTTGACTTCATATGGGCCTTCGATGTAGACATCCTCGCCGGGGGTACGCCAGAGGAGGTCCGCCGGGAGGTACGCGAGCGAATCACTCAGATGGGGCACGGCTATGGCTACCTGCTCAGTTCATCCAACAGTATTACTCCGTACTGCAAGCCAGAGAACGTTGTTGCCATGCTCGAGGCTCTACGGGAATTCGGTCACTACCCGTTGCCCATGTGAGTCGGAAACGATGCTCAACAACATCCGCCAGGCGTAATTGTCGATACCGCCAGGTATCATTATCTGGCGTGGAAGCGATTGGCAAACGCGTTGAGTTTTTATTACACACAGGCAGACAATGAGCGTTTGAAAGGGGTAAGTAGAATGAGATCCTTTTGAAATTTTGCTTGAAATTGGTGGGTTTAACCTGGATGAGACAGTTAAGCTTGCGTTTGCCGAGAAAAAGAACAGAGAGTATGGAGAGTACCTCAAGGGGATCAACAAGGAGCCATGCAAATGATAGATTTAACAAGCAAGCCATTTAATTTGACAGATGACGATATCCCATGGATTAAAGAAACATTGGCCGGTATGGATCTTCAGGCGAAGGTAGAGCAACTTTTTTGCATCCTCGGGCGTACGCCGGATGAAGATAAGTTAAAAGAGATCCTACGGGTAATCAAGCCGGGTGCGGTGATGTTCAGGCCGGCACCGGGAGGGAGTATCCAAAAAGCCCATCGCTTTTTGCAGGAAAATTCAGATATTCCTCTCCTGCTGGCGGCAAACCTGGAACGCGGTGGAATTGGGATCGCCACAGATGGCACGCACTTCGCCTCGCCGTTGCAGGTCGCTGCTACCGATGATGAAACTGTGGCATACCGACTGGGGTTGGTTTGTGGCAGGGAAGGGCGTACCGTAGGATGCAATTGGGCGTTCGCGCCGGTCGTGGATATTGATATGAATTACCAGAATCCCATCACCAACACCCGTACTTTTGGTTCCAATCCCGAACGAGTTCTGAGAGTGGCACGGGCCTATATGAAGGGCATCCATGAATGTAACCTGGCGGTGTCCATCAAACATTGGCCGGGGGATGGAGTGGACGGCAGGGATCAGCACCTGGTGACAAGTATCAACTCGCTGTCGGTCGAGGAATGGGACGAAACCTATGGACGAGTCTACAAGGGAATGATTGACGCCGGAGCGGACACAGTCATGGCGGCGCATATCATGCTTCCTGCCTACTCCAGAAGGCTGAACCCTGGCATTAGAGACGAGAAACTGATGCCCGCCTCACTGGCGCCTGAGTTGAATTACAAACTATTGAGGGAGAAGTTGGGATTTAATGGTCTTATCGTTACAGATGCTACGAATATGGCTGGATTTACGATAGCGATGAGTCGTGAAATGGCTGTGCCTGCAACCATCGCGGCTGGCTGTGATATGTTTCTGCTTCCCCTAGACCCTAAGGAAGACCTGGAGTTTATGATGCAAGGACTTGAGCACGGCCTCCTTACAGCGGAAAGACTGGACGAAGCGGTAACACGTATACTGGCTCTCAAGGCATCCTTGCAACTGCATAACATAAACAGAAGGAAGAAGGGACACTGGTTCCCGATGAAACTACGCTGGAGGTACTAGACTGCCCCGAACACAAAGCATGGGCGATAGAATGTGCGGATAAAGCCATTACACTGGTGAAAGATACGCAGAATCTATTGCCTCTTTCGGCAGAGAAACACAAACGGATTTTACTCTATGTCTTGGGGGATGTGGGAGGATACCTAGACAATAGCCAGGGTACCCATGTAAAATTCATACAACTGTTGGAAGAACAAGGCTTTGTCGTGACCAAATACGACTATTCAAAAACTGATGACACCGCGAATCACAAAACGGTCCGATCACTCAAAGAAGCCTATGACCTGGTGCTTTATTTTGCCAGTCTGAAAACGGCGAGCAATCAGACCGTCGTTCGAATTAACTGGGCTCAGCCGATGGGTGTGGATGTTCCAAAATTTATCAACGATATTCCTACGGCGTTTGTTTCCATTGACAATCCTTATCACCTTCAGGATGTGCCAAGGGTAAATCCTGCTGTTCCTTCACCGAACAATGTCCGCACATTATTGGTTCCCCTGTTTTCCTGCATCATTTGTTGGTGGGATAGAAACGAAGGGAATTGCGTATGAAACACCGAGAAAGCCGACAGGGCGGCATCACGAATCGTATACAGGCAGTTATGCCCTGTGCGATGATCAGGAAATGAATCGATCGCTTTTCTCGGCCAAACGCTCTACGAGGGCGGTTGCATGGGATTTCCTCCGCACCGCCGAGAATACATGGGGCAACCACCACGGTCGCCTCGACGGCTACGGACTCTGAAGCCTTCCTTGCCCACCTGCAATTTTAGGTTTTCCTATCACTTATCGCAGCGGATAAACGACGGATTCTATGGAGCCCACAGCCCTCCTTTCTTGTGCCTAACGATCAAAATCAGCGGCGGCTGAAAACCATCCGCTGGATTTAATTGTTATACAGGCTTTTTATGTTTTTTAATAATTTCGGTCAATGATCTTAAAGCCTGATTTACAGATTCGTGATCCGGGAAAAACTTTGCAACATCGGGCTCAATGACTACAACATTTGTCCCTTCTGCATATCTTTTTGCATATTTACCCCGAACGCCTTTGCTGAAATCATATTCTTCAAGCATGTCTGGATCTTTTCGCATTCTCTTCATATTGCTTCCTTTCTTTTGTAGTTGCTTTTCTTGCGCTTATTATTCTAATCTTATCTCCTCTTTCTGTATGAACAATAACCAAAAGACGATTTTTATAGGAATTCCCCATTAAAATAAATCTGTCTTCATCATCAGAATGCAGAGGATCATGAATCGTCAATGATAAAGTATCATTAAAAACTGTGCTTGCCTCGTCAAAAGATACACCATGAATTTCGATATTTTTTCTTGCTTTTTTCGGATCCCATTCAAATAAAAGCATATTTCATCATTTCTTGGTTTATTATAGTTTTTGTAAATGAGTTTGACAATGTATGCTATTCCTCTAGAAGTTTTGCGTCCGACACAGCCTTCGGCTTTGTCGGACTGTATTATCGGGTGTTGCACACTGCAACACCATTCTAGTGGTATAGCATACTGCGCAAAAAATTAAGTATTGTTGTCGTGCGTAACGCCCTATTCAGCAATATAGCGCGGCTTTCCGTGAATAAGAGATCCATGGCGAAAAAGATAAGGGAAAAGTACCAACCGGGGAGCGAGGCGGTGTACGTATCTTTCTTGTCCGGGCCTGACAGATCGACATCTTGTAAAGTTCTCCCACACCCAGTATAACACTCTTTTCACCCTTGCAGCGTATGCCCCTTTTTCTATTGACAAACAGCCGCTTTAATCCAATTATCTTTTTTATGAATAAAAGAAAGCTGAAAACGGGGGTCAGTTATTTCGGCAACAGGAATCCCAGGCATTTTATAAAAGATGTGGAGGACATTGCAAGCCATAACTGTACTTTTATTGTGCATACCTTTTCGGAAAATGATCAGAAGTTTTACAGGGAGACCCTTTCTGAGTTTGTCAGTCTTTCAAAACAGCACAATCTGGAGGTATACGTTGATCCGTGGGGCGTGGGAAGGGTATTCGGAGGGGAAGCCGAAAGTGATTTTGCCTTGAAAAAGAGGGATACCTGTCAGCTTTTTTCAACCGGAGAAGCGGCACCGGCGTGCTGTATCAACAATCCTCAATTCAGAGATTTCATGAGAAGCTGGATTGATGAGGTGGTTACAATCGGCGGTGAGGTCGTGTTCTGGGATGAACCCCACTTTTTTATAGACTGGGAGAGAAGGGGAAGTTCCGCTGAACGCTGGACATGCTGGTGTATGCATTGCCGTGAAAAATACGAGCGAAAGTATGGTGGAACCTTGCCGGTCGAATTGAATCGGGAAATGGTTGCATTCCGGCAGGACGCTGTAATTGATTTTCTTACCTTTCTCAGTGAGTATGCTCATTCGAAGGGATTGAGAAACGCACTCTGCCTCCTTCCAATCAAAGATCACAGGTATGGTCTTTCAGACTGGTCCGGAGCGGCTGCCATTCCCCATCTCGATATTATCGGAACCGACCCATACTGGCTATGGTTTAATAAAAGCGTTGAGGAGTTCGTGGGCGGCCTGTCGAAAGAGATAGCCGATCTTTCCAGCCGGTTCGGAAAAGAAGGCCAAATATGGATCCAGAATTATAAAATTCCGGGGGGGAGAGAAGGCGAAATCCGGGAAGCGATTGATATTGCTTTCCGCCAGGGTATCAGGAACTTCGCAGCCTGGAGTTATTTTGGTACCGCCTACATGTCCTATATTAAGAGTGATGACCCAAAGCTGGTGTGGGATACCCTGGGTGATGCGTATGGTAACTTGTTAACAGGCAAGGCGGTAATGTAAGGTATGAAAAAAACATCGTACCGGGCAATCGGTCTTATGTCCGGAACCTCGGTGGATTCGATTGACGCGGCGGCGGTCAAGGTCGATATAAGCGAGGGAGGGGAGGATATTCAACTTATCAAGGGTATCTCGTATCCGATTCCCGACTGTGTCAGGCAGCTTATTTTCAGTTTATTCGAAGACGGCGCCGGTTCGCTTCACAGGCTTTCGCTGCTCAATATTCGATTGGGGTATCTCTTTGCTGAGGCTGTAGTTAAGCTGCTGAAAGAAGCCGGTCTTAAGGCGGAAGAGGTCGCCGTAATCGGTTCCCACGGGCAAACTGTGTACCATGTCTCCCTTTCTGAGGAATGCTGCGGTAAAAGTCTTACGGGCAGCACCCAAATCGGTGAAGCCTCGGTTATTGCCCAGAGAACAGGTATACCGGTTGTTTCTGATTTTCGAACCGCTGATATCGCCGCCGGAGGAACAGGCGCACCCCTTGCTCCCTTTTTAGACCTGCTCATATTCAAGGATCCTGAAAGAGATACGGCGGTCCAGAATATCGGCGGGATTGGAAATGTAACCTGGATTCCGAAGGACAGAAGAGAGCCGATCGCTTTTGATACCGGCCCCGGCAACATGATAATTGATTTTCTCGTGGAAAGGTATACCGACGGGCGCCTCAGTTTCGACCGGGATGGGGAGATAGGCGAAAAGGGAAACGTGGATGGCCGGCTCCTTGAGGTGTGGATGAATCACCCCTTTTTTTTGCAGAAACCGCCTAAAAGTACGGGCAGAGAAGAGTTCGGCACCTGTTTTTTCTCCACTTATATCAAGGAGAGGCTCCCATCACCGGACCTTATTCGAACCGCCGAGGAGTTTACCGCCCACTCGATTCAGCGTTCGTACACTGATTTTCTCCCCCGGGTGCCTGGCCGGGTTATTGTTACGGGCGGAGGCTCGCATAATCCGGTGATTATGAGGTCACTCTGCAATTATTTTGGTAAGGATAAAGTTTTTTCAGGGGAACAAGCCGGAATCGATAGTGATTATAAAGAGGCGATCGCCTTTGCCCTGATGGGCTTATGGAGACTTTTGGGCAGAGCCAACAATGTGCCTTCAGCCACAGGGGCCGAAAGAGCGGTAGTCATGGGTAAGCTTTCCCTCCCATAAGGTTTGGGGAGGAGAATTATTTAATAGCCCCCGCCGACAGTCCTTTGACG
>JBFMGN010000077.1:0-3189 GCA_040752435.1 Spirochaetota bacterium | reverse complement strand
TATAATTCTGGAAAAACAGGACGATGAGCATCGGAGGTATGATGGCGAGAATTGCTCCGGCGCTTAACAGGTCCCAATAAACGTAGTACTGCCCGATGAACTCGGTCATTGCAACGGTGAGGGGTTTGGAGCGTAAGGTGTAGGTTAGAACAAGCGGGGCCGCAAACATATTCCACGTAAAAAGAAAGGATACGATCGAAACGGCAATAAGTCCCGGACGGACGATATGAATGCTTATCCTGTACAATGTCTGAATATGGGTGCAGCCGTCAATTCTGGCGGCATCTTCAATATCTTTTGGGACGGATTCAAAATAGCCCTTCATAAACCACGTTTCAAAGGGCATCCTGAAGGTGAAGGAGAGGAGGATTAAGCCTGTTTTTGTGTCGAGCAGGCCAAGAGTGCTGAACTCTGAGAAAAGCCCGATCAAGACCGGCCAGGAGGGGAGCGCAATTATTCCTATGATAACGTAGAACAGCGGATTTCGGCCTTTAAATGTAAGCCTGGAAAAAGCATATCCCAAAAGAGGGGCAACGATCATAACGAGAACCGTTGTTGCAATCGAAACAATAATTGAATTGAGTATGCCTTTTCTGATAATTTCAGCGGCGCTGATGCCGCCCCCGCCGCGAAAGCCCTCGCCTGTTATTAAAACCTTTTTATAGGCTTCCAGGGTGGGTTTTTGCGGTATCCAGTGGGGCGGTACGGAATAGAGCTCCGCCCTGGTGGAAATGGAGGAGATCAATATCCAGAGCAGCGGTGCCAGCGACCAGAAAATAATGAGCAGTATGAGGATGGATAAAAATATGCGGTAACCCGGATGTGTCCTCAAGATTTTTCCTCTCTCAGACTCATTTTTATATACAACACGGTCATAAGAAACAGAAAGATCCCGATCATGTATGCCATGGCAGCGCCTTTTCCAAACCTCCCCATTTCAAAGGTGGTCTCATAATTGTAGATCATGGGAGTTTTTGTAGATTCATCGAATTCCATCAGCGCGTATATATCATCGAAAACAGTGAAGGAGGCGATTACTATTAAGATGAGAGCTATCGCGCCCACTCTCCGCACGGCCGGCAGGGTAATATAGAAGAATCGGGCTACAACCCCGGCCCCGTCCACTTTGGCCGCCTCGTACAGCTCCCCAGGAATCGATTGGAGAACACCGAGGAAAAGAATCGCGATAAAAGGCGTATACCGCCAGACAAACATAAAAACAGCCAGGTTAAGAGTCACAAAAGGAGTGTTCAGCCAGTGTCGGTATGTGCCGATTATTCCAAATTGAAACAGCAAACCGTTTAAAGCGCCGAAATCACCATTGAAAATCCATTTCCATAGATGCCCGTTTACCACCGGAGGAATTGCCCAGGGCAGGATCACAATAGTTCGCAGGATTCCCCTTCCACGGAACTTCTCATTCAGTACAAGGGCGACGGCAAAGGAAACAACCACGGTGGCGCAGGTCGCCGCAAGCATGAAATAAATGACCCTCACGATTGAACGGAGAAAGACAGGATCGCCCAGAACATTCAGGTAGTTGGTTAAGCCGTTAAAGCGTATTCTGCCGGGCATTTTAATGTTGTAGCTTAGAAAGCTGAAGCTGAAAGATTGGACGGCAGGGTAGTATGCGAATAGTATCAGGAGCAGGATGGATGGAACGAGAATTGTATATGCCAGGTGCTGCTGGTTATCCAGCCAGCTTGAAAAACTTTTACCTTTTCTTTTCTCTTTCATATCTCTGCAAAAAGAAGGCTTGAAGCCTGTAAAAGAACCTCAAGCCTCCGTATAAAATAACCGGGTATTGCTATTGCCCTATTCGTATTCTTTCTTCACCTTTCTCTGGAAATCTGCCAGCGCTTTAATGGCCTGGTCTACGGTTTGCTCGCCCCGCGCCGCTCTTACCAGGGCATTGGTCGCTTCTGTATTGAACTCCGCATACCAGGGAGTGTTATAAGGGAGGGTTACCAGATATTCAGCCTGCTGTGCCATGGTCTTATAGCCTTGTATCTTGCCTTCATCTCCTAAGCGTTTGAAAAGAGATTTCAGCGCAGGGAACATACCGTGGGTCAGGTAGGTGTACATTTGAATTTCTTCGGTTATCATAAACTCGATAAATTTCTTGGAAGCCTTCGAGTATTTAGTATACGACGAGACTCCCAGCCCGGCGGGAAGACTCCAGGTAAAATGTTTATCCGGCAATAAAAGGTAATCGGCATTCGGGGCCACCTTGGACTTTTCTTTGTCGTTGGCGACCGCCAGGGAACCTTGCCAGGCCTGATGAAACACCGACTGGCCGGCCCAGAAGGCTGGATGTGGATTGGGGGAAGAGACTCTTTCAGGCGATATCAATCCCTTTTTATAATAATCGATAAGTTTAACAAAGGCTCTATAGCCCGGATCATCGGGTTTATCAAAGAGGGCCTCCATTTTACCGTCAAAGAGGGTTGAACCCATCGACAGAGCCAGAATGTACCACGACCACGATCGTATTCCGAAAGAAACCGGATATTCACTGATTCTTTCACGCTTAAGTTTTGCAGAAACCGACTCAAAGTCATCCCAGGTTTTAATACTTTCTGCTTTTACTCCGATTTTTGCCAGGGCAGCAGCATCGTAGTCTATCATCACCATCTGCTGGTAAAGTGGCACAGCCCATGTTTTGCCGTCCATCTGGAAAAACTGCATCCCATACATACTATTGAACATTTCTTTTGGAATGTTAGTATCAAGGGCGATTAAAATTCCGGAACTGGCGAAAGCGCCGATATCGTCAATCCCGACAAAAATTACATCGGCGGGATTAACTTTCCCGGCTGCGGCAGCCAACACTTTATCCCGCAAAGGCTTGGTGTCAAGCGTGGTCACTTCCACCTTAATGCCTGTTTTTGACTCAAAACCCGCCAGTAATTCCTGAGAGGGCGTGCCCCAGGGGGTCGAAATGTATACCAGTTTATCTACCTTCCCCTCTTCCTGCTCACCCCTGGGGTAGGCAAGTGTGGCGGCCGAGCAGGCTATCAGAAACAGCAAAAATAAACGTTTCATAAATTCCTCCTTGTGTTGGTAATGTGTATGGTTTCCGTAATCGCTCATCTTAGATGTATCACGATAGTCTTCATTATATATTGATACAAAAAAGCGGTCAACAAAAATGTTTTTCATTTAGACAGTAAAGTTTATGAAAATTAT
>JBFMGN010000769.1:0-2320 GCA_040752435.1 Spirochaetota bacterium | reverse complement strand
AGTTCTGCAAGTCCAGAGGTAAGCACGGTTGGCAGAAGAAATGGTACTGGTTCTGCCGGCATTGCTGGAAAGACTGGCAAGGAGGAGATCTCGTTGATCGTCCCGATAGTTATAAACTAGAGATCGACCCCAAAGACCGTAAGGCATACTTCACCCTCTTTACCGAGCGCAATGAGAAGCCCCGTCATACCCGCAAAATCAGCGTGCACACGGATGAGGAAATCCCCACCGAGGCCTGGGTCCACCTGGCCGGTGTTTACACCGGCGATAAGCTGGTGCTCTACGTCAACGGTGTCAAGCAGTCCGACGAGAAGGCGGCAAGCGGCGAGGTGAAGGAAGGCGGAGCCGTCCTGCGCCTGGGCGGCCTGCGCTGCGATAGCAAATTGGAGGAAGTGCGTATATCGGGAATAGCGAGAACCCAATTCAGTGGCAGCCAAGCCGTCAAGGAAACCGTCCTGCGGTCGGTATTCTGGAATGGTTGGCAGGTGGTCGAAGAGCGCGAACGCACTGCCGAGGTTGGCCAGCCGTTGGGTGAAGAGAAGGTGGTGCGGCAGTTTACGGATTCTGCCGGTATTGATGAGCATATCTGCGTTGAAATTTATGGCCCGGATGGGGCGAGCGTCGAGAAGACGTATTGGTTCCACCAGAATCACCGCGGGGATACCGTCGCTATCACCGATGAAACCGGCTCGGTGGTTAAACGTTACAGCTACTCAAGCTATGGCGAACCCTACGAAGTAGATGATAACGGCAATCTCACGCCTGTTGAGGATCTTGCATTTTTGATTTACGGATTCCAGGGCTTGGCAATCGATGAGGAAACTGGCTATCTGTATGTCAGAAACCGTTATTACTCGGCCCAACAAGGTAGGTGGCTGTCAAGGGACATAACAGGGTACCAGGATTCCTTGAATTTATACGAATCGTTCGGGGAGAATCCTATAGTTTGGCAAGATCCATTTGGTTTACAAAAAGTAGAGACAGAAACACATACAGGATATACTATAAGCCAAGCTGAAGAACTTCTTACAAAGTACCAATGGCGCTCTTTAAGCAATGACAAGAAGAGAGAATATTGCTGCCACTTTGCTAACTTGCTGAGTAAGTGGGATGAAAGGCTAGCACGTTCAAAAGCCTTCGAGGAGGTAGCAAAAGAACGAATCTCCGATCAAAAGGTATATGATGCGGTAGACAAAAAACTGATAGAATTTGGATGGACGAATTTGGAATCTGAAGCTGATTTTCAGACACGGCTGGCTAAATCATTAGGATATTACGATTCAGTTTCCGGTTATATCTTTATTAACAAAGAGTACGAAAAAAAGGCAGTACCTGGTGCTTTTGAATATATGAATATTGGAATTACGCTTGACCATGAACTTTTACATTCTTGGTTTCATCTACATCCGTCGAGAAGACCTTCTCTGGCTAAAGCAGAATCCGAAACAACTAGCAAAGACGCATATAATACCGGCCTTATTTTAAAAGATTTATTACAATTTTGCAGTTCTTCAGTAATTCAGGATCAGCTCCAAAAGGCTAAAGATACATGGTACTTTAGCATTAATAAATCCAGATTTAGTCAAATTTATCGGGATGTTCCTAATCTTTCAGGGGGTACAATCAAAGCCTATCGGGACTTTCTAAAAAACACTACCTGGAAATAAGTTTTATGTTTTTTCATCTTAGTGCTTATGTCTAGATCTCCCGGCCTTTTTCCAACAATCACGTTGGAAACTTACAGCGGTTTTCAGTTGAATAGAATACAAAGCCAGGAGACAGAGACAGAATAGTAGAAGAAACAGCTCATCTCTGATTCTGAATTCTGTCTCTGTCTCCTGGCTTCTGAATCCTTATGCGCAGTCCACTCATCTGAAAAATGCTGTAATAACTCAATGGAGATGCGATAATGTTTATGCTTAAAACAATTGTTATTTATTTTATTTTTGGGGTTACATTTCAATATACTTTTTTAGAAGCCCAACGAACATATGAAAATTTAGAGGAAGCATTGAGGGAGCCGGAGAAGGTTGAAGAACTTTATTTAAGCGATAATTCATTATCTAAACTTCCTCCGGAAATCGGCAAATTAACTCGTCTACAAGTATTAGCTTTGGAATGTATTTCACTAATTGAGCTTCCAATAGAGATAGAAAAATTTACCTGTTTACAAAGGTTAGGTTTAGGGAACAACCCTAAATTGAATTTTGCACAAACTTTTCTAAGAATATCTTCAATTAGGTCCCTAAAAGAGTTAAGCCTGCAACACAATCAAATAACTGATCTTCCTCCAGAGATTGGCAAACTTTCTGTCCTTCCT
>JBFMGN010000768.1:0-2322 GCA_040752435.1 Spirochaetota bacterium | reverse complement strand
CATACGCGTACTCTTGCTCGTCCTTTATAAAAGGTTTACTATATTCTTGATGGGTGGAAGATTGTATGAAAATCTATTCAATGAGGCATTGGAGGCGGGGAAAAATCGCAATTACAAAAAAGCCGTGGAACTTTTCAGCAGAATTGTCAGTGAAACCGACGCGTATCCTGAGGCCTTGCTCTATCTCGGCCGGAGTTATCATGCCCTAGGCTGTTTTGAAAGAGCCATCCCCTTCTTAAAATATTTTATTCGAATAAAACCGGACACCAGCGCCGGGTACTTTTTTTTAGGACGAACATACCTTTCATTCGGAATACCCCGATATGCCGTGCGGTATCTGAAACATGCCATGGATTTGCAGCCCAAAGAAGTTCAAATTTACAGCCTTCTGGGACTTGCATTTTTACGGCTCAAAAAACCCGAAATCGCCGTTAAATATATTGAAACCGCGGTCCAACTGGACCCGGAAAATACCAAGCTCTATACCGGATATATCAATACTCTGACGGTTATGGCAATAAAGCTTTTCCACGCGGGCGATTTGGAGCTTTCCAGGCAGATGTTTCATTTTATTCAGAAGAACGGAAATACCGGTATTCTTCCGCATATATACCTGGCAATTATTGAAAAAGATTTTGGGAATCTTGAACAAGCTTTGTTTCATTATAATAAGGCAATCGAATTTTCACCTGACGACCACCTTTTGAAATTCCGCCGGGCCGCTTTACTGTACAGTATGGGAAAAACAGAAGAGGCTTTCAACGAGTACGGCAAACTTAAAACTTTTTTTCCGGAAATTGCAAATTTTCAATTTGAAATTACAGACCTGGACAGGTTATTTTCTATACAGTTTTACCAGAAACAGGAATATTTAAAAGCAATACACTTTGCCAAAAAAGTATTGCACCGCGATTCCAACGATATCGATATGCATCTTCTGATAGGCGAGTGCTACCGATGTCTCGGAGAGCTGGGAAAAGCAAAAAATCACTTTTTACGGGCTGTCGAGAAAGACAAAAACAGGCTTGAAAGCCGTTATGGTCTCTCAATGGTCCTGTGGCTTCAAGAAAAATATGAAGAAATGCTTAACGAACTTGAAAAGATCGATCGGATAGACACGGGTAATAAAATCTCTTCATATTACTCAACTCTCTGTTTATGCAAGTTGAATTATCCTACCGATGAAACCATACCGGCCGTACAATTCGAAATCCGCAATTCCGGCCCTGATCCTTATCTGATGAACGCCCTCGGTGAAGAATATCTGAAAGCCAGTCTTCCGGCTTTGGCCGAGAAGTGGTTTAATAAAACTATCCGGATAATAAGCGACCACAAAGCCGCACATCTCGGCCTGATTCGTGTTTTCATCGATCAGAATCTGAGGGATAAGGCAATCGAGGCATATCGGCACTATCTTACGCTATACCAGGATGATAATGCTGTCCGAAAAGACTATGTACAAGTGCTTATTTCTTTTAAGGATTATTCGTCGGCAATCGCTGAGATTTTAAAAATTATCCCCTTCGAAAGAAAAGACAAAAAACTTCAGCGCCTGCTGGCCTTTTGTTATAGGGAAACGGGAGAATACTGCGATGCGGCCATTATTTATCGCCAGCTATTGAGGGATGAACCGTCAAATGAAGAATATCTCCGTTCCCTGGTATACTGCTACGATAAGGAGGGAAACCGAAAAGATGCCATCTACTTTCTTGATAAGGCTTTTACGCATGTAAAACCTTCATCATCTTTGCTTTTAATTTTAGGTGTGCTTTTATATAAAGAAGGCGATCCCGAAAAAGCGCTTAAAGCCTTCAGGCGGGTATTGACGATTTCAAAAGGCGACTGGAGAGCTTATAAAAATATTGGTCTTATTTATAAGAAAATGGGAATCGATTTTGCGGAAAGGTTCCTGGCCCAGGCCGAGTATTATAAAAAACTCGCTTTAAAAAAATAAATGGTTAAAGTATATTTTTTTCTTGATATTTTTATTACCTTAACTATACTTAACCTCCAGGAGGAATTATGGCAGAAAAAGCACTGGATCTTTTTCAGGCATACGCACAGAACAAACTACCGAGGGAGGGCGGCTATATCGTTTCTTCCTTTTTTTCCTCGACCTCATCATATTCCATCTACGAAGTGGTTGCCTATAACGGTGTAAAAAGCATTTACTTGACAGAAGATGGTTTGACTTTTCAGACTGATGGTAATAAGCTCTTTATCCTGGTCGAACCGCCGACCTACCCTAAGAAATTTGTCGAGCCTGTCAGCCGCGCGAAGGAGGAACAGATTCCCCACCGTTTTAACGAACTTGAAATTTAT
>JBFMGN010000767.1:0-2329 GCA_040752435.1 Spirochaetota bacterium | reverse complement strand
CCGATTTATGCGAAGTTATCCTTAAAAAAATACCAGTTGAAATAATTGAGTTGTACCCCAACCATTTTAATCCGTCGAAGAGAAAACCCTACGACACCCTTAAATTTTTGCTTGATATAACGCTTTCGAGCGTTTTCCTGTTCCTGCTTACTCCTGCCCTTATTATCATAGCTCTGGTGATTTTGATTGAAGATGGCTGGCCAGTGGTTTTTTCCCAGACACGGGTAGGAAAGAATGGGAAACCATTTAAACTGCTAAAGTTCCGTTCAATGAAACAGTGCAATTACAATGAGAAGGATCCGAATTGTAATATCGAAGAGAGGCTCTTAAAATCCGGCAGGATTATCAGAAAAATCCGCCTCGATGAAATACTCCAGTTTTTCAACGTACTGAAAGGCGATATGAGTATTATCGGACCGCGTCCCGAGATGGTCCATTATCATGAAAAAGCGGACAAAGAGATACCTTTTTATCAATATCGGCTTTCCGTAAAACCGGGAATTACCGGATGGGCGCAGGTCTCCTATATGCATACAACTTCCATTGACGAATACAGAGAGAAAACAGCCTACGATTTCTACTACACAAAAAACAGAAGTTTTTTCCTTGACCTGAAAATACTCCTTAAAACTGTAGATACGGTTTTAAGGATGAAGGGTTCCAGGTAAATTCTTATCTCCAAGTCTACGATGGTGGTATAAGTAGTTAAATGATGTCCAACACCGGTTTCAGAATTATGTCTTTTATGTTTAGAATAGCCGATTTATTCTCTCCCAAGGGGAAAAGACTCGCCGATTTTGGAATTAAAGAAGGTTTCACAGTGGTGGATTATGGTTGCGGCCCGGGAAGGTATATTCCGGCAGCCTCAAGGTTTGTGGGTCCCGGGGGTAAGGTATATGCAGTGGATATTCATGAACTGGCAATCCGTTCCGTCAAAAAAATAATAAATAAAAACAGTCTGGTCAATGTAGTCCCGGTTCTGGCTAAAGGTTATGTTTCCGGTCTTGCCAGTAATTGTGCCGATCTAATTTACGCCCTTGATATGTTCCACGGCATAAAAGAACCGGAAGTTTTTCTTAAAGAGTTACGCCGGATAGTGAAGGAGAGCGGCGTATTAATCCTTGAAGACGGCCATCAGCCGCGCAAGGCAACTTTAGAAAAGTTAAGAAACTCCGGTTTGTGGAAGATTGAGGAAGAATGCGAAAAATATATTAAGCTTAAGGCCGCGTTGTAGTAAAAGATACCGAATGCGAAATTGGAAAAAGTTGAGCGGAAAACACGATACGATTGCATTGCGACTGATCCTGAGTGCTGGCCTTAAAAAAACAGGTACTGCTTTATTTAATAAGAAATAAAAAATGTATTGTAAAAATGCCGCATATGACGTAAATTTGAATAGAATTCAGATAGAAAGTGAATCAGAATAAAAGGAAGCTATGAAACCGTATCAGAAAGAACGTTTCGAAAATGCCGTATGCTTTTTTTCAAGTGAACATTTTAAGAAAACAAAGAAATACCCTTCCCCGACACATATATACAAATACTTGGCTTTTTTTGAATTCGAGGTACTCGAAGAAACCGGATCCGCACCCCTGGAACTTGAATATAAAGCCATGGATCACGGGCCCGTACCATATAAGATATGGGAACAACGGCGGGAGTTAAAATCAGAACTTTTTCGTTTTGAAGAGTATGAGCCCGATAAGATCATTGTAAAAGCCTTAAAAACTCCCAATCTTGATTACTTTTCAGAATATGAAATTGAGAAGATGAATACTCTTATTTTTATTTTTGCTTCCACCTGGACCACCGCTGGTATTATGAGCGATGCCAGCCACGAGAAAATAAAGGCATGGAAAAAAGCTTTTACCCGGCAGAAAAATAGTATCATTAACATGGCCGAGACCTTCGATGACCTTCAGTCAAGGCCGGAAGGGCAATTGACTCCCGCTGAAGAGCATTTCCTCATATCCCAGGCGTTGAAGATGGCGGGAGTATAATTGTTTAGATCGAACTACTACCTGTCTGTTGCCTCTGATATCAGCCAGAGGTGGGGATTGAACCCACGGCCTGCTCATTACGAGTGAGCTGCTCTACCACTGAGCTACTCTGGCATCAGAAGGATTATACCCGTAATTGTTAAAAAATCAAGGTAATCAAGGTTTTTTTGAGCCTGACCGATAATAATATCAGGAAATAAAATTTATCTGCCCATTATTCGGAGGTATTGATGATCAGGGGATTATATACCGGGGCGAGTGGGATGGTTGCCCAAATGCACCGCATGGATACCCTTTCAAATAACCTGGCAAATGTCGTTGTTAACGGT
>JBFMGN010000766.1:0-2335 GCA_040752435.1 Spirochaetota bacterium | reverse complement strand
ATAAGATTAAGGAAAATATACTCGAGTTTCTTTCCGCACCCCATCTATTCTAACTGCGAAGCCAATCGTTGAATTCGCCGCCCAGGGTGGTAGTAATATCAATACTTGCCTGTACGAATAGCTCGGCATACTCATCGAGCTGGGCTTTATCGAGATCATAAGCTATGCCGACAATCGTAATCGATCCCAACGCCCGGTCCCGGTTGAATATTGGGGTTGCCAGAGCATTGATACCGTTATGGAGCTCTCCGAAATTGATAGCCACGCCCGTTTTACGGATTTGTTTCAGTCTCTTGTTCAGCTTAAGCCGGTTTGTGATGGTACGCGATGTGTATGGATGAAAATCCATATTATCGATTATTGATTGCTTCTCTTTTTCCGGAATGAAGGCGAGAACGGCCATCCCGGAGGCGGTTGCATGCAGAGGCAGTATCTCACCCCTGCGTACGGAAATTCTGGTGTTTATGTAACCGCAGATTTCCGTTGTAACACAGCTTGTTCCGTTGAAGCGGGCATAATAGGTGGTCTCTTCGGTCTCCTTATGAAGCTCTTCGAGGTAAGGCAGGCAAGTAACGGCGTCGTCCAATGACTCCAGAATGGTGTCGGCATAGCGCAAATGAGCGTCCCCAAGGAAATATTTTTGATCATAGGGTCGTTGCCATACGAAATTTATTTCTTTTAAAGAGTGCAGAAGGCGATGGCAGGTGGAGGTGGAGAGACTCAAGGTCTGGCTGATCTCCGTATTGCTCAGGCCTTTGTGGTTGTATTGCATAAGAAGCTCCAAGATCTGATAAGCTCTATTGATTACAGACATCAGTGATACCCTTTGGAATAGAAAATCCATTGATACAGGTTAGTCCCGTTTCAATCCCGAATAATGGGATTTGGATTTTATAAAAATCTTGACGTGGGTACATACTAACATTAAAATCAAAAAAATATAAACTGTTTTTTTGGGCGTTGGTTGATTCACAATAAGGATAAAGCAGCATGCTTATTCAGGCCATAATCAATGGGATCCTCTTCGGCGCCGTGTACGCTATGATTGGGATCGGTTTTTCCCTGGTTTGGGGGGTCTTAAACATCATAAACGTGGCCCACGGCTCTTTCATCATGGTCGGCGCTTACATATCTTACACCTTTTTTGCCGCTTTCGGCGTGGACCCTTTCCTGGCTATCCCTCTGGTAATGCTCCTGCTTTTCGTTTTGGCCTATCTGATTCAGCGTTTAGTGCTCAACCTGGTTGTCCGGGGCAGCGTTTTTATAACCCTCACTTTTACCTTCGGCCTGCAGATCCTGATCGCCAATGTCTGCCTTCTGATCTGGAGCGCCGATTACCGCAGTGTAAAGCTCGCCTATTCCGGCGCCGGTATCGAGATTGGCGGAGTGGTGATTCCGCTGGTGCGTTTGGGGATCTTCATAGTCGCCCTGGTTCTGACTGGCCTTTTCTACCTGTTCATGCGCAGGACCAAAGTTGGGATCGCCATAAATGCCACGGCCCTGAACTTCGAGGGGGCCAAGACGGTGGGGATCGATGTAGCCAACATCTACGCCATAACCTTCGGTGTAAGCGCCGCCCTGGCCGGAGCGGCCGGGGCGCTGATTTCGCCGATCATGAGCGTTAATCCCTTTGTGGGCGGGCCCCTGGTCGGCAAGGCCTTTGTCATCGCTATCCTGGGCGGGCTGGGCAGTACTATCGGCGCTTTGGTCGGCGGGATGGTCCTCGGTTTGGTGGAAACCGTGGGTACGGTGTTCATCCCCTCCTCCTTCCAGGAACTGCTCGGCTTTACCGTCCTGGTGCTGGTGCTGGTTTTCAGGCCTCAGGGTCTTTTGGGCAAGAGGTTTTACGAATGAAAGGCAAGCTGATTATCCCGGGCGTGTTACTGATATTTTTCCTGATCGTGCCTTTCCTGCTGACCGGTTTCTGGGTCAGGCTGATTACTTACATTTTCATGTTTTCCGTGCTGGCCTCGTCCCTCAACATAATCTCCGGCTTCACCGGGTATGCCGCTTTCGGCAACATGGTTTTCTTCGGAATGGGGGCTTACACCACGGCCGTACTGATGAACAAGGCCGGATTTTCCTTTCTGCCCGCCCTGCTGTGTGCGGCCGGGGTGGCCGTCATATTGTCGATCCTGTTGGGAATGCTTCTCTTGCGTCTCAAAGGCCATTACTTCGCCCTGGGGACATTGGGGGCGGCCGAAGCGGTGAAGTTCATAATCGACAATCTGACCGGCCTTACCGGGGGCGGGCAGGGAATCACCTTGCCTCCCATGCGAGGCAACCCCGCTATGATCAATACTTTTTTCTACTTCCTGATGTTCGCCCTGCTCGA
>JBFMGN010000765.1:0-2335 GCA_040752435.1 Spirochaetota bacterium | reverse complement strand
ACCGGGACGGGTACATGACCGAGATGGATTCTTCGATCGAGATTCTCGATATAGTCCTCCATTTGATAGTAAAATACCCGGGTAATATCGTGTACCTCTTAGGTAATCATGATACCTTCAGCGAAAATTTGTCGAAGCAGGGTATTCAACAAGGTGTCCTCTTTTATAACGCCATTGTTCGGAAGCGAGGTCTTAAATACGCCGAATTACTCGAAAACTTCTTCACTACATTACCCTTATTTGTAAAGCACAAGTTTTTCCTGGCTACGCATGCGGGACCTGTGCGCAACGGTGTAAGCAGGGACGAATTAATAAATGTGTACCAGTATCCTGAATACGTCTGGCAGCTCACATGGAACCGTATCAACGAAACCAGGTCCAATCCGAGTATGAAAGAGTATGGTCCTGAAGATCTTGATGTATTAAGAAAGCTGTTGAAATGCCCGCCGGATATTCCGGTTATCGTAGGGCATAATCCCATGTGGAAATGGGGAGGGCAGGATTCAATCTGGATTAATCCGGCTGGTTCCAGGGATCATGTAATTCTTTACAGCAATCGTGCTTCAATTTGTCCGTATCTTTCCTTCACCCATTCGTTCAAATATGAAATAAAATATGCTGATTTACGACTACGAATCAGGCGTTTCGTGCTTGATGATTATGCATGAAAATACCAGGCTATAATGAGGCCCAAAATGAACTATTTCGATTATACGAACTTAAAGCAATTCGTGCATGACGATGATCTCCTAGAGCTTCTGTCTATCGATACCTCCTTCCCGGTCCTCGTTGATTTATATTTGAAAGACGATTTTCTGGAAATTGATACAAACTTTAAAATCCCTTTTTTCGCTGTTACCAGGGATTATGCGGGTGCTTGCGAAAAAAAGAATCCTCAAGTAAAATGGATCGTAAAACCGATCAAAGACAGTCAGCAGCTCCAAACAGAAATGGCGATGATCTGCTATTTCCTGGATTTTTTCACCAAGACGGTTTCCGCACCGATCATACTTAGTAAAATAGGCAATATCCTCTATAAAGCTTCGAAGATAGTTCCGAAAGCCGAGCAGTTGTCAGGCGCCAATTATACTGAAATCGTACAGATGAGAGAACAACTTCTTTTGGATTTGATTAATCGCTGGATCTACTATGATGAAGATAGAAATCCGAATAATTATATGATTAAATACAATTCCCGAAACGATCAAATCGTTATAGCAATCGATTTTTCTAATGTCGATCTATTATTTGAAGGCATTAAAATAGAAGGAACAACGGATAAATTCGGTTGGCAAAGAATGGAAAAAACAAGGTACCTCACGCCTTTAAAAATCGAAAATTTTATGATCTATGATATGACTTTTTTTAATATGCGATTCAACGAATTCAAGAAAATCGAGAGCAATTTCTTGCATGAAATCTGCAATGTCCTGTTGAGCCATAATCCTGAGCGTGAACAAATCTCTTTGCTGGTTGCGACCAATATAATGCGACGTATTGATTACGTGTATAATTATTTCGATTCAAAATTCCCGCTTCATCATGTCAAACAAGACGGCAAATATAAGGATATGGGGAAGGCGTTCACTTCGATATATGACGAGTTTAAGTGAAAATGCTCTTTAACGATTATTTAGAGGGTTAGCTTTCTTCGCCGTAGATATATTCGGGTGAGATACCGAAGGATGGATTTTCGACCGTTTCAAGTATTACATCCGTCAGAGAGTTACGAAGGCTGCGTGTGTTATCGAAATAGTCGGACCGTATTCGACTTGCCTGCCGCGCAATGGACAATTTATTCTGGTCAGTCTCGTGAGGTTTTTCCAGGTCTGAAAAAAGCAAAAGCACATCAAGGATATCCCGGTTTAACTCGTCATCCTGGTTCTTTTCTTTATTAAGGAATTTCCCTAATCCATTCACATCCGCTATCGAAGGCTGATAGAGCTGGTATCCTTCTTCCGGGGATTTATACACTTTATAAAAAAAGCCGAGAATTATTCGCAGCGAAATGATATACATTTCATTTCGTTTGCGTTCCTTAAGGATTTGAAAAAAGGTTTGAACGATGTAATAATTCGGAATGACGCAGTCAAGATAACTCTCAGGTGTATAGCCTTCCGTAAGCTTATCGATTGCATATTTCACATTGCTATCGATTACTCGTAAATAGAGCGGATAATTATCACTATCTATCCCGTTCTTATTGAGAAACCCGGCATAGGCAACTAAGGCATTCGCCCCTTCAGTCGACGTGCATTCAAGAATTCCCGTGATATATGTATACTTCAGAAAATCAATATACTCTTTTTTTATGATGCCTACTTTTATATCCTCT
>JBFMGN010000764.1:0-2340 GCA_040752435.1 Spirochaetota bacterium | reverse complement strand
AACCGTAACAAAAGTCATCCAGGACCACGGCTTTAATGTCGACTCCAAGGCCAAAGTAATGAAACTCACCGTTGGGCAGATGCAGCAAGTGGAGATTATTAAAATGCTTTACCGTAAGGCAGAGTTTTTGATCCTGGATGAACCTACCTCGGTCCTTACGGAACAGGAAATTCGGAAGCTCTTTACAACCCTCCGCACGCTTAAAAAAAACGGTAAAACCTGCATCATCATCACCCATAAACTGGGTGAAGTGAAAGAAATTTCAGACAGGGTGACGGTGATGAGGAAAGGCCGCGTGGTGGCACTTAAAAGGACTTCTGAAGTTGACAAGGCGGAACTTTCCAAACTTATGGTCGGTAAAAGCGTACTTTTTCAGCTTGACAGAGAAAAGAAAGAGTGCGGCCGGCCGGTTCTTGAACTGAAGAATGTGACCCTCAAACAGCGCGGCCAGGACCGTCCGCTGCTGGATAATATAAATCTTAAAGTCCGTTCCTGCGAGATAGTTGGTGCAGCCGGTGTAAGCGGAAACGGGCTGGCTGAATTGGAAGATGTGGTCACCGGCTTGAGAAAAATAACGGGCGGGGAAATAATCCATGATAACGAAAATATTTCCAATCTTTCCGCCAAAGAACTTCGTAAGCGGGGACTCGCCTATGTTCCGGCGGACAGGCTTATACGGGGTTCCAGTCTTGAATCTTCGGTAACAGAGAACATGATTGTGTGCAATCATCATAAATTCCTGAAAGGAGGAATACTGAGAAAAACTAAAATACTGAAATTCGTAGAGGAACTTACCAGGCTTTTTTCCATTGACGGCCGGCCGCAAACCCCGGTCGGCACACTTTCCGGGGGCAACATTCAAAAGGTAATCCTGGCTCGGGAACTAGCAGCGAGTACCGATTTTATCATTTTTTCAGAACCAACCTGGGGACTGGATGTTGCCAGCAGCCAGTTTGTCTATGAGAAGATTTTGGAAATGAGAAAAAGCGGCGCCGCCATTCTCCTCGTTTCTTCAAATTTGGACGAGATACTCGGCCTGGCCGACACGATTGTAGTTATGTACCGGGGCAGAATCGTCGCTCTTTTTCAGAACACAAAGGACTTAACAAAAGAATATATCGGTGAATACATGCTTGGCTTACGAGATGATTTTAAACCCGATGAACTGCAAAAACAGGATGTGACCTTGTGAAAAAGAAAGGGCCTGTGCTCACTTTTTTTACCGGTTTTACCGGCCTCCTTCTCACTGTTATTATTTCTTTTTTATTGGTCATTATATTCATTTTTTTACTAAGCAAGGAGCCGGGGAAGACCATCTACTTCTTTTTTCTCGGTGCATTCACCAATAAATACTATTTCGGCAATATGCTGAACAGCGCCGTACCCCTCGTTTTCACCGGCCTTGGTATCGCCTCAGCTTTTAAATCCTCAGTTTTCAACCTGGGCGGCGAAGGACAAGTCTATGCCGGCGGCCTGATTACCACCGTTGTCTGCCTGGTTCTGCCGTCAGCCGGTGGATATGCCGGCGGTATTGCGGCGGTCGCAGCCGCAGTTATTGCGGGCGGCCTTCTCGCCGGATTATCAGGGTTCTTCAGGATGAAATGGAAAACCGATGAAATGATTTCCTCATTTCTTATATCCGGGGCAGTGGTTCTTTTTGTAAATTATTTCATTACCGGTCCCCTTGATGATCCCAACAATAACCTGCTGGCAACCTACACCATCGGTTCCCAGTACAGCCTGCTAAAGATATTTCCTCCATCGAAGCTGAATATAAGCGCGGTCTTCAGTCTCTTAACGGCGCTTCTTGTGTTCCTGTTCCTGTATAAGTCTCACTGGGGATACGAAATGAGGATGTGCGGTCTTAACCGGGAATTTTCGAGGTACGGCGGGATCAATGTATCCAGGTATCTTGTCTTTCCCATGGTCTTGAGCGGAGCCCTGCATGGACTTGCGGGAGGAATATCGATCCTCGGGACTTACGGTGTTTGCCTGAAAGGTTTTTCTGTCGGAATGGGATGGAACGGTATCGCGGTCGCACTGATAGCTAAAAATAATCCTTTGGGTGTTATTCCAGCGGCGATTTTCTTTGCATTCCTCGAGGCCGGGGCAAAAGCCGCCATGCTCCACTCGGATGTTACTTTTGAAATAGCTGCAATTGCCCAATCTTTCATTTTTTACCTGGTTACAGCCCAGGCTTTGTACGTTCTTGTAAAAAGGCAAAAAAAGGTGCTTGTATGAATAATTCCGGATTCGCCATACCCCTCGTTCATAATACCATTGGTATAATGACACCGTTTCTGCTGGCCGCTTTAGGCGGGCTTTTTACCGAACTTGCCG
>JBFMGN010000763.1:0-2340 GCA_040752435.1 Spirochaetota bacterium | reverse complement strand
TCACCTGGGCGGCGTCGGTTCAGGTATTAAGCCGGGTACCCTGGTCCGGACGATCGGCACTTCCACCTGCGATTTAATGGTCGCGCCCGGTGATATGGACCTGCCGGATATTCCAGGACTGTGCGGAATTGTCCCGGGCTCTATACTTCCCGGAGACTTTGGGCTTGAGGCGGGACAGTCGGCCGTAGGGGATATATTCAACTGGTTTGTCAATTACATTAAACCGGGTGGAGAAAAGGAAGGCAGTCATGCTGAGCTTACAAAACAGGCAGCCGCCTTGAAGCCCGGGGAAAGCGGGTTGTTGGCTCTCGACTGGCACAATGGAAACAGAACGGTTCTGGTGGACCAAAGGCTGACAGGGGTGATTCTGGGCCTGACCCTGCATACCACACCGGCCGAAATATACCGGGCTCTAATAGAAGCTACCGCCTTCGGAGGGAGAATCATCATGGAACGGTTTATCGAATACAACGTAAATGTTGAACATGTCATCAACTGCGGCGGTATTGCCGTTAAAAATCCCCTGGTTATGCAACTGTATGCGGATGTTATGGGAAGAGAAATGGAGATTTCAAAAAGCACTCAGACATGTGCTTTGGGCAGTGCCATGGCGGGTGCGGTTGTTGCGGGGCGGGAGAAAGGCGGATACGATAATTTTTCAGATGCGGCCGACAGGATGACAGGTATACTGGAACAGAAGTATATCCCCAATCCCGGAAATATAAAAATCTATAACAGGCTGTTCACTCTGTATAAAAAACTCCACGATGTATTCGGTACGAAGGAGTACAGCACAAATCTTTATGATGTAATGAAAGAACTTTTACGAATACGAGACGAGGTTCGAAATAGATGAATTATTCTTCTTTGAAGCAGGAAGTGTGGCGCACCAATCTGGCTCTAAAAAAAAACAATCTGATAATCCTGACCTGGGGAAACGCCAGTGCGGCGGATCATGTAGCCGGTGTAATGGCAATTAAACCGAGCGGCGTCGATTACAATATCTTGAAATCTTCGGAGATTGTGGTGCTGTCGCTGAAAACCGGTGAAATAATCGAGGGGAGCCTGCATCCCTCCTCTGATACCCCGACGCATCTTGCCCTGTACCAGGCTTTTCCGGAAATTGGCGCCATAATTCATACCCACTCTCCCTGTGCCGCTAGCTGGGCCCAGGCGGGGCGGGAAATCCCCTGCCTGGGTACAACTCACGCCGATAATTTCTACGGGAATATTCCAGTTACCCGGCCCCTTACCACAGATGAAATTAATACCGCGTATGAGGAGAACACGGGGAAAGTGATTGTGGAACATTTCAAAAAGCTTTCTATCGACCCCCTGCAGATTCCCGCTATTCTTGTTCCGCATCACGGACCTTTTGTGTGGGGGGACTGTTCCGAAAAAGCCCTTGAAAACTCTATCGTTCTGGAAGAGATAGCAAAGACGGCAATTCAAACATTCGTTATCAATTCGAATGCATCACCACTGCCGAAAGTTCTTTTGGACAAACATTTTCTTAGAAAGCACGGTGAAGGCGCATACTACGGGCAATGAAAACCCGCGCAGAGATTATCGCGTATGCAGACCGGAAAGGGCATGATGCCTCGTTAACAAGATAATGATGTTTATAGTCAAGGTTTTCCCCTACGGGGACGAGCATCTTTTAAGCTTCAGAGAACCATCTTTAAAGAGAAATTCGAGCATGCCCTGGTCAAACAAATGCGAAAGATACGAACGGAGCGTGTTGAACACCAGAACATACTGATTGGCATCCAGGGCCAGCCGGTACTTTTCACACAGGAACAACAGAATTTCATCCGGTGTCCGCCGTTCATTTAAGCAGTCGAGTATACTCTCGATTATTTTTAAGACCTTGTTTCTGTTCACGGTAACAAGCTTCCGGATATCATCCGTGGGAGCACTGTGGCTTGGAACGAAGAAAGAAGCCTCCGCTTTCTCTAAAGTATCAAGAGTGGCGAGGAATCCGGCGACGTCATAGATGAAAAAGATGGGATACTTGCCGATGATGGTTTCGGAAAAAACTGTGTCGGCTATGAAGAAGACATTGTCCGGGGTGCGAACACCGATCATATCGACGAAATGACCGGGAAGCGGTACAGCTTCAAGCGGCGTATTGAGAATACAGCCCGAGGAAGGGATAACGTGGGTGACTGACGAAGTTTGGGCTTCCAGGAATTTTTTGCGAAGGGAATGAATGGGAAAACCGCCGTACAGAAAGGCCGGTTCCAGCACAGGAGAGTTTATGAAAGCCGACTCAGCCTGGGTCGCAGCAACGGAACAGCCTGTTTTTTGCTGTAGAAACGCATTTCCCCCGATATGATC
>JBFMGN010000762.1:0-2346 GCA_040752435.1 Spirochaetota bacterium | reverse complement strand
TGAATCACCCCATGAATGCTGCCAAAGTGCTCCTTTGCCCTGGCAACGGCTGCCCTCATACTCTCAAGGTCTGTGGCGTCAGCCTGGAGGTAGAGCACCTTGCCGCCGTGTGCCTCGATGCGGGCTATTTTCTCCCTTTGCTCAGTGCTCAACTTCTCGCTTCTGCCCAGTAACACCAGCCGGGCCTGCACAGTCCGGGCAAGATAGCGGCTAAGCTCAAGCCCTATTCCTCCTGCCCCGCCCAGGATCATATACACCCCCTGATGCCGGAACGGTACCTGGCTGTGGCTGAGGGAAGGGATGCTGCGGGAATGGAGATTGAAAGGAAGATTGACCGGCACGAGAGTCCGCATATATCGTCTCCCCTGGCGTATGGCCACCTCTGCGCCTTTCCTGTTTCCAGGTTCCACAAGAATTGTTCTTACCAGGGCGCTCATTTTCTCCTTCGTTGGATTCGTCTCTATCTCCTTGAGGCTGATATCAATACAACTGGCTTCCAACATTGGATACTCTCTGGCTATGGTTTTGGTGAAACCAAACAAACTCGCTGCATAGGGGTTGGCGATTTGCTCGAAGGCAATCTGATGAGCATCATTCGTGATCACTTTCAGCTTGAGAGGGTGTTGGATAAGATTATGGTGGATGAGGGATTGAATCAGTCTAAACAGAGAAATCACTCCTCGCTCCTGGGAGTGTTCCAGAGCATCCAGATCGTCAACGTCTGGTTTCGGGCCCTGCTGGATTCCTCCAAGAAAATAGACAAGATTAAGGGGGGCCGTCAGTTGTGAAATACAGTTGTCCAAAGGGGAGGAGGGGGCTTCTGTATTAATCTCCCAATAATTATCGCCATGTCGCCAAGTTTTGGTTCCCAGTTCGATTTTAATGATTTCATCTTTCGGATGGGCCTCTGCAAGTGCCTTTTCAAGTCCAAAGCTCTGTGGCGGATACATGATGAGCACCTTTCGGTTGCCCTGAGCATCTTGAGCATCTTGAGTATCTTGAGTGTCTCTGTCTTTTCGAGTGTCTTGAGTATCTTTGTCCTTTTGAGTATCTTGAGTGTCTTTGTCTTCTTGAGCAGGATTTAAGGGATTTTCCATCCACCTCGAACAATAAAAGAAATTTTGGAGATTATCTTTCAACTCTCGCATAACCACATCATGAAGTTTGACACATACAAGACCTGCTTCATCTGAGATAGCCACATGAAATCGATGGTTCCCTAAAGCCTTAACATAGGCATATCCTCGTGGTTTAAGAGGGTGTAAGATTTCCAGTTTTTCTACCATAAAAGGTACGAGGGTCCGTGGTGTTTTTTCGCAGCAGCCAGATATTGTTTGAAGGGCCCCATCCATGAGAGATGGATGAAGAGTGTACTTCTTAAGCTCATTTTCATACCCGGCAGGGATAACGAGCTGTCCAAGGGCTTCATCTTCATTGAGCCAAATCAGGCTTAAAGCTTGAAAGTAAGTACCATAGTTAATACCGTTTTCTTTAAACCGAGAATAAATTGCTTCTTTGTCAATTTGGCGGGTACATCGTGCTTTTATTTCTTCAATGGGTATCCATTGGCTGGTGCTCTGAGAAGCAATTGCGTTAAAACAGGCTTTGCCTCTGGCGTGAACGATAGGATTGCCAGTATTATGAGAGCTTCTGAGCTCATACTGCACAAGTTCATCATTCTCCTTTATGGCATCCTCTTTTATGATGATCTGAACCTCTTTTTTCCCTTTTCGGACTGTCAGCGGCCTGAGCCAAACAACCTGTGAAAGGCTGAAATTATTATTGCCTTTGATTTGGAAAATGGCGGCACGAACGATTTCCAAATACCCTACACCAGGCAACAGAGATTGACCTTTTACTTTATGCTCTCGTACAACCAAATCGGTATATTGCAGGGTTTTTTGAAAGACAAGCCCCTCGTGCAGGCTTAATGAAGGAACAATCTTATCAAGTAAGGGATGTAATCCCTGCATTTGGCCATCGTAACCTTGAGAGTTTTCCGGCATCCAATAGCGCTCTTTGGCAAAGGGATAAGGAGGAAGGGAAATACGCCGGGGTTTTCTGGCTTGATAGGAGCAGGGGGAGGCTGAATGCAATAAGTCCCACCTTATTTCCATCCCCATCACCCAAAGCTGGGCCAGCTTGGTGAGCTTCCTGGCAGCAATGAGCCTTTTGATAAATTCTTCTCCCTCTTCTCCATCGATCAAAAGCTCTGCTTTCGACTGTGCCTGCCTGCTCCCGGTATAGAGGCCCTCAATCTCTGCATCATCGGCATCGCCCTGATGATTGCAATCTGCATTGCTCTGATTGCAGTATTGAGTGCAGTATTGAGTCAACTTCCCGATT
>JBFMGN010000761.1:0-2347 GCA_040752435.1 Spirochaetota bacterium | reverse complement strand
TTGTTCACGGTGTTCCCTATCTTTCGACGGGCATGGACTAGATCTTCCACTCCTTACGGAGGGCCAACGTGTAGTCTCTACGGGGTCATTTAGACTTCCCTCGGTATTACCATAGAAAAAACTTTAGGCTTCACCGATATAGTTGGATTTCTCTGTAACCTCACGGCTACAGGTCGCAACTTACTTACGACTTAATTCTTGTCGCTGGTGTCACCCTCCCCAGCTCACGCTAGGTTCAGGTGCCCCCAACTTCACTAACTTGACGGATTGCACTGCATTGAGGATATAGTGCGTTCCCACTAAGCGAGCGGATTTGCCGCACTTAGCGAGCCGTAGTGTCTATTCATTCCAATTCTTAAGTTGGTTATGTATTCAAGTTCTTCGGCAGTAAGCTTTCTTTTATCCTGCCTGCCTTTGATAATGGCTGCAATTTTTTTGAAAGTATCGAAAGATTTCGCTTTTATTCCTCGAAGCCTGTGCTTCGTAAAAAAAGGAATAATCACTTTATAGATTTCGTCTCTCCTTGCAACCTCAAAAACATAAGCAGGAAGTTTACCTTCTACATTGGACTTCTGGTAAACACTTCCTATTCCGAAAAACTCTCGTACTTTTTCTAGAAGAGGTTTATTTCCAATTGCTTGAGCGATGAAAAACCGTAATTCTATTCGGTTGTCTTTCCTCAAACAGACCAGAAAACACCCTTCTCCTTCCGTTAAACCAACTATATAGTCGGCAGTTAACACTACGTCCTTCCCTTTAGGTACATCCACTTTCAGGATACGAATAAAACCCGAAAGTGTCAATACCCTACTATGGAAGAGCTGACTTCCTGATAGGCAATAACCTCATTCCTATCAGGATCTCCCTGGGTCATCGTGTTTTCTATTCCAGACATGAATAGCGGATTTTTCTAAACGACTTCCTTCTGACCGCCCAACAGAAGTCGCCAAATCCTTTTAATGCTATCCCTGCCTTTTGCCTCAAGCCCTCCGGCAATATCAGTTACCCGATACAGCCTGCTTCATTTTTTTGGCTACAAGCGTGGATTCAAACCACGTAGAAAACATGACTGCCAGGCGCGATTAAAACTGGCGGTGTTCTGAGATAGCAATCTGGTCACCCAGCACTACTTCTCCCCCCACCGGGCGCGCGGTTTTCCCGCACCCTGGCGGACGACTGTTTAAGTCTACGCCTGAGATTCATTTTTGACTGAATGGTCCTCAATTTTTTAATCCCAACCAAAGAAAGGTGCTTCCTTTCTTGAAATATCCTTGCCCCCTGACAAAAAAATTCAAAGTCTCTTTTCTTTTTGCCTTGCAGTTGATATTTCTTAAAAAAAGGGATTACTTTTTGAGTTATATCATCCAGTCTCTTAACCGCAAACTTGACATGCGGTCTCCATCCATATCTCTCATAGTTCAAGACAAAGATGCGTCCACAACCCAAGGTTTCCTGCAGTCTTTCGCGTAAGGGTTTGTCATCGATTATCATTTCTATTTCAAAGACCAGCCTCGGATCAAATCCTAGTCGCTTTTTTTTGTGTCTAGAAACGACAATACAAAAACAACCCTCGCCCTCAACAAGACCTGCTAAATACCAAGGATTGAGTTTCATTGGCGTAGACCAGAAAACAGTAGTGTTCCTTCGTTTTAAAAACTAATACGAACACAGCAGACTTCTGATATCTAATCAATATAAGTTCACACTTATATCTACTTCCAGTATTATCCGAATAATACCCGAAGTCAATACCAGATCTCCCTTCGTAACCATGGTTTCTTTTGTTTTCATCTCGAGCCCAATTCTCCCGATAACAAAGTATTGATAAGTGATTTCCCTATCTGTACGAAAGGTCATCGATTATCGGGACCGTTTAAACTTCAAGCTGAAAACTGCTACTTTGGTCCTTCTCTCATGTTCCTCACGAAACATGGATACCATTTTGCTTCAGGAAACTTATCGTTCCTGCTGGGACTTCCACCCAGTAAAAACCACGGCCGGAAGGCGCAATTTAATCTGTACAAAGAGCGAGAACGTATTCACCGCGGCATAGCTGATCCGCGATTACTACCAATTCCGCGTTCATGAGGGCGAGTTGCAGCCCTCAATCCCCACTGAGAAGCCGTTTGATGGGATTAGCTCCGCCTTACGGCTTGGCAAAACCCATTGTCGGCTCCATTGTAGCATGTGTGTCGCCCAGGCTATAAGGGCCATGCTGACCTGACGTCGTCCCCACTTCCTCTTCAAAAAATTGAAGAAGTCCCAAATGAATATTCAACATTTGGCAGGGGTTGCGCTCGTTACCCCACTGAAGGGAACATCCCACGACACGAGCTGACGACCATGT
>JBFMGN010000760.1:0-2348 GCA_040752435.1 Spirochaetota bacterium | reverse complement strand
TCCTGGCAATCAGTTTTGAATAATGCGCGACCCGGGCGATATGCGAGCCGGTTTCCTGGTCCTTGTACTCCGAGGCTTTCCCAAGGACATACAGGGTCTCATACTCCCGGAGCATGATTTCTCCGATCGCACCATGCACATCTTCCTCATATTGTATGACTGTTTCACGCCGGTACAGTTGATACTGTTTCGAATTTACTATATTTTTCACCCGGCAACGAAATTCGTCGTCACAAAATGGGAAAAAGAGAATATCCGCCGCGCCGGAACGAAGGACGCGTGTTCGCAATTGCTCGGACGCTCCAATCGGCAGAAGCGCCAGAATCGGCCGGCTGTGGAACCTGCCGGATAAGACCGTGATGGCAGCGATTATCTTAAGCTCATCTTCATCATACTGGACAATGATAAAGTCGGCTGATGTTTTTGGCACCTCATCAACGTGCGATACACTTTCGAGGCTTATTCCACACTCGCGCGTCGCGTTCTGCAGTCGGACTGAACCGCCGGAAACATGATCCAGAAGGATCCCGCGGATAGGTGGAATTGAGGATACATGAAAACCCGTATTATTCGACATCTGACCCTCCATGAATTATAACACCGCTCACCTTATCGCCTGTCACTATAATGTACAAATTCACAATTGGAATTCTGTTTAAACGGGTTGTAAGCGCCTCGCGTTCCGGCCGCCATAGTATCATGCTCAATGATTCATTGACAATAGATTGAGCCAATTTCAAAAATCACGGAAAATCAGCCGCGGAATCACACCGAAAGATAAGGTTGGCAGAGTGAAGAGTATGGGATATCGTAATCTAATAGTGGGGAAGATTATTTATTTCAGCCTGAAGGGGGAAATTTTTCATGGCGCGGCACAAGATTTATGAAAGTTTTTTTCGCCTCCTCTTTTTTATTTTACTTTCCGCTGTTCCGGTACTGTATAGTTTCAGTGAAACCCTTAAGCCTGAATGGCGTTTTGTAACCAGCGGGAAAATTCGAGGAAGACCGGCGGTTGCCCCTGATGAAACATTGTATGTATTATCCGAGGATAGATACCTCTATGCTATTGATGCAAACGGTACCGTATTGTGGAAATGCTGGCTCGGCGGCCGGGTGGCAGACAGCCTGGGGGTCGGTATCGATGGAACGGTGTATGCGGGGCTGAAAGATGGAATGCTGGTCGCAATAAACAGTAAAGGTCACATTATCTGGAAAACGGAAATTACCGGAACGCCTTTTGGAAATCCCGCCACCGGGGAAAACGGTACAATTTATCTGGCTGCAACGGGGGGTGAATTATACGCCATATCCCATACCGGTACAATTAAATGGAAAAAGATATTTCCTCCCGGTTTTTCGGCCCCACCTGTTCTGGACTGGAACCGATACCGACTTATCCTGGGAGGGGCAGACCGCAGCTTGTATATCTATAATCCGTGGGGAGCGCTGTCGCATTCAATTCCTATGGAAGGTAAACCATATTCACCTGCCGTCGATTCGGCGGGTAATATTTATGTGCCGACAAACAGGGGGAGTCTTACGGCAATTGATTCCAAGGGCAGGCAACTTTGGAACATCTATGTAGGGTCTTTTTTTCAGGAACCGGCATCACCGGTGCTTATGGGAGATTCAATTATTTTAAGCCTTTCCGATGGCCGGATAATCGAGATTGACCCGAAGGGGAATATCAGGCGTCAGAAGCAGGTAGGCGCGCAGTTGTCCGGTACGTGTGCCGTGGATACTGCCGGCCAGGTATACACTGTCTCTACCGACGGCAAACTCTTTGTCCAGTCGTTGGAAACAAATTCTCTGGAAATTTTTGAATCCAAAACTATTCTAACCCCGCTGGTTCTTTCACGTAATGGAAATCTCTATACCGGCGGCGAGGACTGGCTGGTATATTCATTCCGCGCTCTGCCCCCGGCCGACTCTCCCTGGCCCCAGTTGGGTGGATATCCCGCCTATTCTCCCGATATAAACCGCCTGTTTGCAGGCAATATGGATTATCTTTTTCTTAAAAATCTGGCCGATTCTCCGAAACTGGAAGATAAACGTGATTTTTTGCAGGAGATAATTGACCGGATAAAGCGGGGCGGCCTTAAGACCAGCGAACCTTATGTCGTGGATATTCTTTCCGGTCTTATTACGGAAGGGCTTCTCAATCCTGTAAGAAGAAATGGGAAAGTAATAAATAATTTCCCGGAAATTCGAAGGGAGGCCTGCCGCTTGCTCGGCCAGTGCGGCAATCTTACTTCCATCTCATATTTACTGAATGTACTTCGTTATGAGTACGATTCCACCGTCCTGGCTGCGGCTGTGCAGGCAATCGGTAGGCTGAAAAGCGACCC
>JBFMGN010000076.1:0-9447 GCA_040752435.1 Spirochaetota bacterium | reverse complement strand
TTTTTACCGGGGAAGGAGCGCCTGGTGAGCACGAAGCCGGCGCAGGAGCTGACGATCACATGCCCTGCCGTGCCTAACCCCGTGATGAAGACATTGTTGATGAAGGGCAGCCAGATTCGAGCCCGGGCCATGAGGGTTTTATATCCTTGAAACGATGGGTGTTGGGGCCATAGCTTGAACTCATGCTCATAAGATTCCAGGTCGGTCGTGAAAGAGATCACAATCGTGTTCCAGATCGGGATGATCATGGACATGGCCAGGATCAGCAGGAACAGGTTGATAATGATCCTGGCGCCTGGAGGGGGTTCGTTGATCTTTAATTTCTTTTTTCTTTTCATGTTAAACTCTATAGCGCACTCCCTGCTTGGTTATGAGGGTGAAAGCCAGGACCGTGATAAAGATCAAACTGGAAATCGCCGAGGCATAACCGATCTGGAATTGATCGATTCCGTATTTCTTCAGATAAATCATGACCGTATCGATAGCCAGGCTGTTGCCTGAGTTCCTCAGCACCCATATAGGATCGAAAAGCTGGAACAGGCCGGTAATCTCGAGAATCATCAGTATTTTAATCGTAGGCACCAGGGAAGGCAGGGTGATACGGATGGCCTGCTGAAATCTTCCTGCCCCATCCATCAAGGCGGCTTCATACAGCTCCGGATTGATATTTGAGATAGTGGCCAGATAGAGGATGCAGAGGTATCCCACGTCTTTCCACAGAATCAAGAAGATGACCAGGGGTTTTCCGTATTCGGAACTGGACATGAAGTGAATCGGCTCCAGATGCATTTTGCTCAAGGCGATGTTCAGAAGACCCTTATCCGGCGCCAGGATGTAGATCCAGATTCCGGCCACTACTACCCAACTGAATAAATGGGCGATAAAGATAGAAGTCTGGATGATTTTTTTCCAAAGAGCTCTGAGGGCCTCGTTCAGGAGGAGGGCGGTTAAGACCGGGAATAAAAGATTGAGAATCAGGGAAAAAAGGCCAATGGTTAAAGTGTTGGCAACGACTTGAATCAATCCTGGTGTGGTGAAGACTCTTAGATAGTTCTGGAGGCCGATCCACTCGCTCTTGCCGATGATACGGTACTTCTGAAAACTAACCACGAAGCCCAAAACAGCCGGATAGTACACGAAGGTGATGAACCAGATAAAGGCCGGAGCGGCGAGGATGTAGAGGGGGAGGCTTTTCTTGAGAGCCGCCGTCCGCTTCGCATTCGGAGTAAAAAAAGCGGACTTCCCATGGATGTCCGCCTTCTGCCGAAGATTTACTCTCATAGAGCCGATTAAGGATTTCAATAATCGGTCAGGCCCAGATCCTTGAAAGCCTTCCTCATCTCTGTTAAGCCCTCGTCAACCCCTGCCTCTCCACGGATGATCCTGGCGGCGTGGGTCCCGATCACTTCTTCCCACTGGTCCGCGTTTCTGCCGAAGCTATCCTGGGGCTTTACCGTTTTCAGGCTTATTTCTACCGCCTCTTTTAATTCCATAGGCAAATCCCAGGGCGCATTCCAATTCCAGGCAGGAGGGTGTCCGTGATTTTGGGCGCATTTTTTGCCGACTTCAGTGAAAACCACCTTTCCGTCTACGATATTGTAATCCCAACCTTCTGATCCGGCCACGCCGAGCATGGCTCCTTTTTCCGTCTGCATAGCTTCCAGAACTTTGAAGGCCAGGTCTTTATACCTGGAAGTGGAAGGGATGGCGTTGAAAGCCGGCCTTCCGGTTCGGGTGAGACGGGCGCCGCCGGGACCGACGGGCGGATAGATGGCCCGGGCTCTGAAGGAGCTGTTCGGCTTGTCCGCCCGGACCGTATCAGTGAAGCGGTGGACCCAGTTCGTCCAGTAACCGATCATGCCCACCTTATCGGTCATGAACAGTTCCCGGAAGGTGGCTGATTGATTGGTGACAAAGTTCGGCTCCAGGATTTTTTCCTTGTAGAGTCTGGCCAGCAACTCCCAGACCGGTTTGGTGTTGGGCTGGGCCATGGGTACAAAGACTTTGCCGTTTTGATCTTTAGCATAGAGGCGTATCGCCCCGGCACTGCCGAAGAAGGGCTGGGTTTCGTAAGTGGTATAACCGAGCGCCAGGCCATAGGTGTCCTGCTTGCCGTTCCCGTCCGGGTCGTCATAAGCAAAAGCGCGTAGCAGCTCGTAATAATCGTCCAGGGTAACCTTTTGGTTACCCTCAAACTTCTTAGCCAACCCGAGCTTCTCGACCCAATCCCACCTCACGATCGGAACGGTGCCGGTGGCCATGAAACCGCCGCCGAGCGGTTCGGTGCCGTAAATATGTCCGTCCTCCCTGCGTATGTAGTCCCAGAGACTGTCAGGGAACTTGCTTTTATCGGAGAAGACTTTAGAGCCTTGATCCGGTCGTCCAGACGTTCGAACAGGCCGGGATTGTCTTTTATCAAGTTATCGTAGGTACCCCAATCGAGATAGACCAGATCCACCTGGTCGCCTGCCGCCAGCATCGAGGCCACCTTCATATTGTATTCGCTTTGCGATGGCTTGATAATTTTCACCCGCACCCCGGAGATCTTGTATAGCTCCTCCTCCCATTTCTTATCACCCTCCGGAGTTATGCAGCCTAAATAGTGATGCACCCAGACCAGGGTCGGCTCCTTTTTCGCCGCTTCTTTTTCTCCGCCTGCGAATAGGGGCAGCGAAACGAGGATGAGCAGGCTTACCCCCGCGAGCAGCAGCTTCGAGAGCGTTTTTTTACTTTGAAAGATCATACTTTTACCTCCTTGACTTGCAATTGTACACGAGTACAATTAAGATTCAATCATATCTCTACAGTTCTGTCAAGCAATTTTTATAATACAGCCAGGTTGAGCTGTATTATAACCCATAAATGAGCTAAAACTGTCATTATTAAGTAGAATTATCTGAATTTTGGTTGTTTTCAGCAGTTGTATTACAGTATAGGGAAAAATACACTTGATTAAAGGGGCGTTTTCTGTTAATTAATCAAGTCAATATATGGAAACGAGTACAATTCCAGGCCGTAAAAAATGATGAACGACTCCATCAAAGTCACCATGAACAGGATCGCTAAAGAGTTGAACGTCTCCCGTACCACCGTTTATCGGGTAGTTCACAATAAACCCCATGTAAACGAAAAAATGAAGCTGGAGATTTTGAAACTGATTGAAAAGTACGATTACCTGCCTAACATCACCGCCCAGAATCTGGTTAGAAAGATTACCGGTACCATAGGGGTTGTTTTTGAAAACCTGACCGTTTCATTCCGAAATATGTTCGCCCAGTATCTGGTCCAATATATCAATGAGAGATCCTACCGCGTCATCCTGCAGCTCTTTGACAAAGAGAATATCGATCGTTTCCTGGCCTGCCTCCAGCAGGATTTCACGGGCAGAAGAATCGATGGATTGATGATTGACGCTGATCCGATATTCTGGGAACATCCGCGGCTGCGCGTGATGATCGAGAAGATGAGGGCAAAGAAATTTCCCTTTGTCTTTCTCTCGGCGCGAAAAAACGGCGAAGGCATCCCGTTCGTATCCACAGACCGTGTGCTGGGCGCCTATAAAGCCGTGAGCCACCTTATTCAGCTAGGCCATCGCCGGATCGCCTACGCCAGTAACGCCTTCTACCAGGCCAGCGTGAACCTCAGTCTCAGGTTGGAAGGATATCGGAAGGCGCTCCAGGAAGCTGGTATTCCGGAAGATAAAGAACTCTTTATATCCATTCCCGGAGCGAGCTACCGCGATGGATATGCGGCCGGCTGTATGATCGCACAGATGCGGGACAAACCGAGTGCGGTATTCTGCGTGAACGATATTGTGGCCATCGGGATGCTCCGGGCTTTACGGGAGAAGCAAATACGAGTACCGCAGGATATGGCTCTCATCGGGTTCGATAATATCGAGGCTTCGGAATACGCCGAGGTCCCTCTCACTACGGTAGAGCAGCCCATTCGGGCGCTCGCCGAAGAAGGGGTAAGGATGCTGTATGATCGCATCCATAATCCCGATCTTCCTGTAAAACAGATATACCTGGAGCCAAAAATCATCATCCGCGCCTCCTGCGGCGCGCCAGTAAAACGGGAGTAGCCAGAGCTGCTTGAGGAAACTGCTATGATAAAGAAAAAACGGTATGCCCTGGTTGGGGTAGGCGGTAGGGCCAGTCTTTTCTATGAGGCGATTGCCGGTCAATACAGGGGTGCCTCAGAAGTAGTCGCTTTCTGCGATCCGAATCAAACCCGAATGGATTATGCCAACAGGGTATTGAAAGAAAAATATCGGCTTCCCGCCGTTCCCTCCTATGGTTTCGAAGCCTTCGACCAGATGGTAAAAAAGGAAAAACCAGATTCCGTCATTGTTACCTCCATCGACCGCACTCACCATTCGTACATCATCCGGAGCCTGGAACTGGGGTGCGAGGTGATTACGGAGAAGCCGATGACGATAGACGAGGAGAAGTGCCAGGCCATTCTGGACTGCGTCAAGAGGACGAAAAGGAAAGTGCGCGTATGCTTTAACTATCGTTATGCCCCACATAACACCAAGGCTAAAGAACTATTGATGAAGAAAGTGATCGGCGAGATTTTTTCCATTCACTTCGAATGGCTATTGGACATCCGGCACGGCGCTGACTATTTCAGAAGATGGCACCGGGACAAGCGCAATAGCGGCGGTCTTCTGGTTCATAAAGCCACTCATCATTTTGACCTGGTCAATTTCTGGCTCGGAACCAGACCGCAAATCGTCTACGCGCTGGGAGATTTGAGATTCTATGGCCGGGCGAACGCGGAAAGCCGGGGGATCAGCCAGTTTTATGCCAGAGCCCATGGAAGCAGCTACGCCCAAAATGATTATTTTGCCCTGCATCTGGAGGAAAATCCCGTTCTGAAGGCCATGTACCTGGATGCGGAATGGGAAGATGGCTACTACAGAGACCAGAGCGTGTTTGGAGACGGCATTAGCATCGAAGACACCATGGGGGTGATGGTGCGTTATCATAACAAGGCGATTTTAACTTACTCTCTCAACGCCTATATGCCTTGGGAGGGCTTCAGAGTGGGCTTTAACGGCAGCGGTGGGCGGCTTGAGCTGGCCGTGGGAGAAAATACCTGCATCGATACGGCCGGAAAAAGGGAGCAGGAAGGCTCGGTAAAATCAGAGAGAATTACGGTCTACCCGATGTTCGGTGACGCCTATCCAGTCGAGGTTGAAGAAAGCGAGGGAGGGCACGGGGGAGCGGATCCCTTCCTATTGGAGGATTTGTTTGGCCCGCCTAAGGAAGACCCCTATCATCGCTCAGCCGATCATATCGACGGTGCCGTATCCATCCTGACAGGTATCGCCGCCAATAAGTCGATGATGACCGGCCTGCCGGTTAAAATCGATGAGCTGGTAAGTTTCTAAAGCCTCCGGGGATGGCCGCCGGAGATAAGGAAGAGGTTTCTCATGGATAGGAAAAAGATTGTCATCGTAGGCGGCGGAAGCAATTTATGGGCACCCAACATTGTGAAGGATATGATGCTCATGGATGCCCTGGCCGATTCGGAGTTTGTCCTTTATGATATCGATAAAAAAGCGAGCGACCTTGTCGCCGGGTTTTTGAAAAAGCTAAATGAGAAGTTAAAAACAAAGGCCGGGATCGTTTCCACCAGCGACCGTAAAACCGCTTTCGAGGCCGCCGATTACTTTGTCATCACCATTTCCACCGGCGGTCTGAAGGCGATGGCCCGGGATATTTCCATACCTGAGGAATACGGTATTTATCACACGGTCGGGGATACCTGCGGCCCGGCTGGATGGGCTCGGACGATTAGAAACTTCCAGGCATTTGTCTCTCTGGCGGAGGATATAAATCGATACGCTAAGGGCGCAGTGGTGTTAAACTATTCCAATCCCATCCCCACCCTGACGGGTGTTCTGGCCAGAGTCTACGAGGGACCGGTGGTCGGTCTTTGCCATGGGCTTTTTAATAATCTTGAGTTCATCAAAGCTCTCTATAAACTTCCGGATGAGAGAGAGGCTTCGGTAAAATTTGCCGGTTTGAATCACTTCTTCTGGATTAAAGAGGCCAGGACCAGGGATAAGGATATATTTACCGATCTCAAGAAACGGGTAGCCACGGAAGGATTCACGAAATTGTTCAAAACGGCCTACAGCGATTCACCGGAGAACTGGTCCTCTGGAGAGCTGGCTACCGCCCTCTTCAACGAGATCGGCTTTATGCCCTATCTTGGAGACAGACATACCTGTGAGTTTTTCCCATATTATATCACGAGTAAAAAACGCCTGAAACAGTACAAACTGAGGCGGACCACTGTAGAAGAAAGAGCCAGGGGTTACCAGGAACGGGAGAAGAAATTACGGCAGATAGTGAGGGCAACCTCGGTAAAAGAGATCCCACGCCCGTACTTTTTCAGAAGCCGTGAAGCGGCCGCGGATATCATCGCAGCGCACAAAAACGGAAATACCTATATCGATGTGGGGAATCTCCCGAACATCGGCCAGATCTCGAACCTGGGGCAGACCATCGTGGTGGAAACCGCCGTCCTCGTTGACAGGAACGGTTTCTCCCCGATAGGCTTTGGTCCGCTTCCGCAACCCGTGCTTGGTTTGATTGAGCCTCACGTACACCTGTTTCTGCTCACCCTCCAGGCCTGCTTCCAAAAGGATAAGGGGCTTGCGCTCAGGGCTTTGCGCCTGGATCCTTCCTGCTCTCATCTTGACGGACCCTCATTGAGGGAAATGGGCCGCAGGCTGCTTCAGGCTCACCGTGGATTCGACCTCCCTTTCTAAGGGGAGGGCCATCTGTTTCGGGACAAATCTTTCCTGGATACCCAATCGAAGAATGATTGACTTATTCCCCCGCCTGGGGACAACCTGAAAAAATCCCCCTATAGAGCATTCAGCCCTTCAGCGCGGCCAGAACTCTTTCCGGCGTGAAGGGGGCGCGATACAGGCGTTGGCCGGTGGCATGATAAAAGGCATTGGCAATCGCTGGCAGAGGTCCGTTGATATTGATCTCGGAAATTGATTTGGCACCGAAGGGACCTGTGGCTTCGTACTCCGAATCAGAGAGAATCACTTTTATCGTTCCGATATCCGGAGCTGTAAACAGTTTGTATCTTCCGAAAGTGCCGTTGCGCAGCCCGCCTGTTTTTAAGAAGATGTACTCTTCTGTCAAGGCATAGGAGATTCCGTTCACAATCGCCCCTTCGCTCTGCCCCTCGGCCAGAACCGGATTGATAGGTGTCCCGCAATCCACCACCGCCAGGTACTGGAGTACTTTAATGAAACCGGTTTCAGTATCAACCTCGATTTCTGCAAAATGCGCCGCAAAGGGAGGCGGAGATTCGTCGGCTGTATGAGAGGCGGTTGCCTGGATCTGAAACTGGTTTCGCTGGTACAGGGTGTAGAGACAAATGTCGGTATAGCTTACAGATTCCCCCCCGTTTTCAACGCAGACCGAGCCTTCCCGGCACACGAGGGTTTCTACAGGCTTGTCCAGCATCTCAGAGGCCGTTTTAAGAATCTGCTGGCGGACCTTCAGAGCACATTTGCGAACCGCCTCCCCTGACAGGTAGGTTGTCGATGAAGCATAGGCGCCGGTGTCGAAGGGGGTAAAATCCGTGTCTGAAGAGTAGACGATGATTCGGTCCACGGGAACATCAAGCACCTCAGAGGCGATTTGGGCCAGAACCGTATCGGAGCCGGTACCCAGATCGGTTGCTCCGACATTCAAATTGAACGAACCGTCGTCGTTCATCTTCATATGAGCAGAGGCCATATCTACACGGGGAATGGCTGAGCCCTGCATCAGGGATACCATACCCACCCCGCGTTTGAAACGGGCCACGGTATTGTACTTTCCGTAGTACCAGTACTGCTGCCTCTTCTCCGTCCAGCCGAAGCGCTCCGCCCCGATTTCCAGACATCGGTCCAATCCCACGGAAGTAAGGCGCATCTCAACCCCCTCTTTACCTTCTCCCAGGGCTTTAAAGATGGGCGAACTCTCGTCCTTTTTAATAGCCCATCTGTGATAGTATTCCACCGTGTCAATGCCCGTATCTACGGCGATCATATCCACTATCTGGCCGTAGGCGAAGTAGCCTTGCGTGGCTCCATAGCCCCTGTATGCCCCGCCGACCGGCAGGTTGGTATAAACTGATTTGCCCTCGAATTTGAGATTAAGGATTTTATTCAACATCGGCAGAACCTTTGAGCCGGCGTTGGAAAGCACCGTCAGGGCATGACTGCCGTACGCTCCGGTATTCTGCCGCGCTTTATAGTGCAGGGCGTTGATAACGCCGTCCTTATTATAACCGGCCTTGATTGTAATCCGGAATGCATTCCTGGTTCTGGTGCAGGTGAATACCTGTGTCCTGGAAAGAAGGGCTTTGACCGGTCTTTTTATCCGCCAGGCAGCCAGAGCCACATAAGGCTCTAAAATAACCTCCTGTTTTCCTCCAAAACCGCCGCCCAGGCGGGGTTTTATGACTCGAAGCTGCGCTACGGGTATGCCTGTAACCCGGGCAGTGATCCTTCTGGCATGAAAGGGCACTTGAGTGGTGGAAATAATGATTAACCTGCCTCTGCTATCCGGATATGCGACTGCGGCATGAGGCTCCAAGGCGCAGTGGGAAGCGCAATGGGTGTAAAAGCTTTCCTCAATGATTTTATCGGAAGCATTAAAACCTTTTCCCAGATCTCCCACCTCGAAACTGAGAGCCGCCGCAGTATTTTTTTCCGGATGGTAGGCGACCGGAATAACAGCCCGGCAATCCTTTTCCGGATGGATAATAGAGAACCCTGGCTCATCAGAGGTTTCAAAATCAAAGACCGGCTCCAGAATCTCGTAGTCCACCTTGATTTTTTCCAGAGCCGTTCTGGCGATATCCACCTCTTCAGCCACAATTGCCAGAACAGGATCACCAACATAGCGTACCATGGTATCGAAGAGGTAGTTATCGTAGGGGGAAGGTTCCGGGTAGCCCTGTCCAGCGGTAGTATAGGGTACCCGTGGTACATTTTTATAGGAGAGGACATCTTTAACCCCATCTATGCGCAACGCCTCGCTTTCGTCGATGCTTCTGATCCTGGCAAAGGCATAGGGAGACTGTAAGAAGACCATGTGCAACATGTGCGGGAAAGAAAAATCATCGGTAAAAAGCTCACTGCCGGCGGCTAAGGCCAGCGCATCCGTCTTGATTGAGGATTTATTCACATATTTAAATCGCGCCTGCATACTACCCTCCTTTATCGCCCACAATTCTCGCCCTCGCAGGGGGCTACCCTCCTTTATCGCCCACAGTTCTCGCCCTCGAAGGGAGCTACCCTCCTTTATCACCCCAGGTTATTAGCCACGGAATCACACGGAAAGATGCGGAAGGCTGCAACCATTAATACTTTTTCCGTGTTTTTCCGCGGGTTCCGTGGCCGATCAGAAACCGGCTCCT
>JBFMGN010000759.1:0-2354 GCA_040752435.1 Spirochaetota bacterium | reverse complement strand
AAGGCGGTTTCCGTTCCAATACGGCTCATTCGCTCGGCAATGGGTATGGTCATCGGCCGCCCCTCCTTTTAAAAAATTCTGGGCTAAATCCAGTATAACCAATCTCCTGCGTTTTTCAATGGGGGAAATAACCGGTGCCCGGATGAGCCTCAAAACCGACTGGATGAACCTCGTCCGGTCGTTGAAAACGCCCCATCTCTACCTTTACCCCGAAAATCCCCCGACTCACCGCTGAAAAGCCCTCTATCCAACCCATGACCTTCCGCTAAAATTTCCTTGACGCACAATTCCCTTTTTTGTATATTCAACCCACCCCAAAGAAGTTCTTATCAATCAGAAGTCACTCTCACATTTTGGATGAATCAGCCTTTGCGGTCTTGATGTCGGAAAAATCCCTCAAGCGAGTTCCCAATATAGGACAGGATAGGTTCAAAGTGAAAGTGATAATGACTGAGGAGGTTCGGATTTTGTGGATTCGGTTCTTGGGCATGCGGAGGAGCATTACGCGCGGCAATGCGCTTTGAGAAGGCGGGGGTATGCCCTGGAGAAAATTGCGGAAAGAGTGGCGGAGATTTATGGGATAAAGGTGGGGGAGGTTTTCGCGGGGGGCGCCCGGAGTCTATTTTGCTTCTGAGCGGTGCGGAGATTGGGGAATTCCCTTGCTGCACTGGCCATACGCCTGGCAATGACCCCAACGGGGGTTGGCTATGCCGTACAAAGGGGAGAGGCCATCGCTCATAAGAATGGTTATCAGCTTATGCAATGAGATATTTACTTATTTAAGGATGTCCCCCATTACACCCTCATGTTATATTTAGATGACGGTTAGCGCTCTGCGAAAATCGGTGATAAACGAAATCAGCACTATATAATTTCAGAACATTTTTCTTGGATGTCGATGCAAATATTGTGAGACGGAGGGCTTTTTATGAATTTGTTTGATTTACAAAATCAAGTGGCAGTTGTTGTTGGTGGAGCCGGCGATTTTGGAAAAGTAGCATGTCAGACTTATTCTGATTATGGAGCCACAGTAATTGTTGCTGATCAAAAGGTTGAGGAAGCTGAAAATTTTTCAAGAAAGCTCCGCGGACAAGACAGGGAATCTATGGCTATACAAGTTGATGCTTCGAATAAATGTTCCTGCCAAAAAATGGTCAATGAAGTTCAAAAAAATTATAAGAAAATTGATGTATTATTTATTACTCATGGGACAACTTCAAGGGTTCCTGCCCTGGAAGTGGAGGAGGATGATTGGGATAGGGTTTTGCGGGTGAACCTGAAGGGAGTTTTTCTTCTTTGCCAAGCGGTCGGAAAGACAATGGTTGAAAGGAAAAAGGGCAATATAATAATCATGGCTTCGGTGGCTGCATTTCAAGCGATTCGAAATATTAGCGCCTATTCTGCCAGTAAAGCAGCGGTCGTTCAACTTACAAGGGTTTTGGCGGCGGAGTGGGCGAAATATAACGTTCATGTAAACGCCATCGCCCCCACGTATTTTCTAACGGGTCATACCCATGGATTTCTTTCCGACAAGAAACGATATGACGAAATTGCGAAGACGATTCCCTTGGGGCGATTGGGTAAACCAGAGGAAATAGCTGGTTTGGCATTATTTCTCGCTTCTGACAAAGCAGTGAGTATGATAACAGGCCAAACTTTTCTTATTGACGGGGGGCAATCCAGCATTTCAACCCTCTTTGGAAATGCAGAAGGCTGAGCTGCGGGCGTCAGAAAAATTGGTGAAAGGATTGAAAGATTTGGGCCAGGTTGCTTTTTCTTTAAGGGGCCGTTTCTGAGATCGTAACACCAAAGTGAAGATGAATTACACTACATGGTTGAAGGAAGCGCGGGGAGGGAGGGATCCCGTAGGGCGACCAGAATCCCCGCGCTCAAACCGAGCCAGGAAAGGCAAACAACTATGTGTGACGCCGGATCGGGCGCATCGTGGACTCATGGATCGGATTGTTGCTCAACGACAGGAACAGAGGCTGGCTCAGTGTCAGCGACGAAGGGAGGTGAACCTGAATGGGATAGAGGTGTTGCGCTAAAAGCGGGGAGCAGATCACGGCGGGCTTGTCCGCGTTAGGCGGGGAGCCGTGATAGACTGCCACCCCGGTCCGTTGATTATGAATAAGTGGTGAACGGCGCGTTATCTCGGCCAATTTCCGCTGATGAATAATATTCAACGAATGTCTTGACAAATGATATAAAAAAGGAGAAATTAACAATCCGGAATAATGCTGGCAAAGTACGTGTAGTGTAATTGTTCCTAACCTGGTGTCATTGTTCGAAAAATAAAGCGTTTCAGAAAAGGGGTGACGAAAGGCCTTACCGCTTCAAAACATAAGAAACTC
>JBFMGN010000758.1:0-2355 GCA_040752435.1 Spirochaetota bacterium | reverse complement strand
TACCCAATATGCTGACCCGAACTTCTCGCCCTCGAAGGGGGCTACTCCATATGCTTGCCCTAGCTTCTCGCCCTCGAAGGGGGCTTATATTTTGATAGAACCTCAACTGTAAAAGATTAATGTTAAATCTTAACCGCTCCTGTGGTTAAAGCACCTCTGACAAAGTATTTCTGGAAAACGGCAAATATTATAATAATCGGGACGATGGCGATAAGAGAGGCTGCGAATACCAATCCCCACTCTGTAGCGAATTGTCCCTGAAAAAGGCGGATGGCAATGGGGAGGGTGCGTTTCCACTCCGATTTAATAAAGGTTAATGCCAGAAAAAATTCGTCCCAGGTGCCTGAGAAGGCAAAAATGGCGTGAGTTCCCAGTGCGGGAGCAGAGAGGGGAAGAATAATATTCCGATAGATGGTAAAACGGCCGCCGCCGTCCATTCTTACCGATTCTTCAAGTTCTCTCGGCAATGTTTCAAAAAAACCACGGAGAAAGAAGGTCTGAAAGGCTACCCCGGTGCTTGCATACAGCAGGAGCAGCCCTGTGTAGGTATTCACAAGGCCCATGCTTTTAATCAGAACAAATTGGGGAACAATATTTAAAATCCCCGGTACCATCATCGAAATGAGGTAGATCCGAAATATCAATTCCTTACCCGAAAACTTAAACCTGGCAAATGCGTAGGCGCTTGTTGATGCAATCCCTAAAGAAATTACCGTTGAGGTGGATGCCAGAAAAAAGCTGTTTAGAAAGTATCTGCCGAAATGATTCCTGGTCCAGACAATGGTAAAATTGCCGAAGTACGGTTCCCTGGGAAAAAGGACCGGAGGATAGGGCATAACTCTTGTTGCTTTTGTCAATGCCACCGCGATCATATAGAGAAAAGGAGTCAGGAATAGGGCCGCGCCGGCTGCCAGGACAACGTAGAGAAGCACCTTCATCGGTTTTGACATATTATGCCGCACCTAAAGTTCATACGCCTCTGCCTTGAACAGCCGCTGGAGGGTAAAGGTACAAAACACTATCACAATCCCCATAAGGATTGAGAGGGAAGCTGCATAACCGAACTCAAAGTAACTGAAGGCATTCTTATACATATAACTTAACAGAACCTCGGTTGTACCAAGAGGAGCGCCGTCTGTTATCACGAGCACTTGAATGAAAACATTAAAGGATCCGATGATCAGGTTGACCAGCAGGAAGACGACCACCGGCTGGACCAGGGGAAGGGTTATCCGAAAGAACTTCTTCCGGAAACCGGCGCCGTCTATATCCGCAGCTTCGTAGAGGGTTGGGGGGACACTCTGGAGGCCGGCCAGGAAAACCACCATCACCCAGCCTATTCCCTTCCAAATGCCGAGAGACCAGATTACAAAGTTGGCGGTCCACGTATTTTCAAGCCATCCGACCGGTTTTATTCCTAGAAAACTAAGGATAAAGTAGTTGATCAAACCGGCTTTACCGCTCTGAAAAAGGTACTTGAAGATGAGGGAAACCACAACCCAGGAAGTGATGACAGGTATGTAGTAGATTATCCTGAATGCTATCTTTCCCTTGGTAACAGCATTTACCAGCACAGCCACCAGTATCCCCAGTACCATCTGGCCGGGGACGGTTACTATGGAATAGAGGGCTGTGTTGCGAAAGGCAAGTCCAACCTTTGGATCGGAGAAGGCCTTTATAAAGTTAGACAGGCCGACAAAAGGGCTCGATGCACCGGGCATTATGTTGTATTCAGAGACACTGATGTAAAGATTGAAGATAAACGGAAACAAAACGAACATGGCGAAAAGGATCATTCCGGGGATCAGGTAGGGAAACACTTCCAGCCATTGGTTAATCCGGGCCGGAACTTTTCGGACTTTAGAATTTCTACTGTTGTTGCGCTCGTTTTTCGCCATGTTCATCGTCATCGTTTAATCGGATAGATAAGAATTACATTCAAGGGCTGCTTTCTTCAGCAATTCCGCCGCCGTCCCCTCACCGCGGTAAGCGGCCTCAAAAGCTTTGCCGATTGCATCGGAGATCTTTTCCCAATTCGGATGCGGTGTCCGGGGTTTAGCCGTCTGTAATTGTTTGGAATAGATCTGGACCAGTTTATTCTCCTTCAGTTCAGGATTGCCTGCGGCGGACATTGTTGTGGGAATGAGCCCGGTTTTTGTCATCCTGATCTGCGCTTCATCTTTCAGGAGGTACTGCATCAGTATCCAGGCTTCCTTTGGATGCTTTGAACCGGTAAAAATTACCAGGTCTTCCCCACCGACTACCGAAATCGAACCCCCTTTCCCTTGTGGAAAAAGTTCCCACACCGTTTTATCATATGCCTCCTGGCCAAGGATACTGTAGAACCATGGACCG
>JBFMGN010000757.1:0-2360 GCA_040752435.1 Spirochaetota bacterium | reverse complement strand
TCTGATTCACGGCACATCAGTGATATCTCGCTCGTCTTCTTTAAATCACGAATCGGAATTATTTTCGGCATAATATCGCCTCCTTCTGGGCCATATTGTACCATAATTATGCCCCAGCATCAATTGTTTAGGACAGACACATTAATAATATAAGCAAAATTATTTTTGAGGCATGATGGTGTAGTTCCATTCTCCATGAAAGTCATCCCTGACAATACTAATGCTATTTATCTCATCGTCCGTAACCTTGATGCCCTTTGGATATTTATTCCTGTCAAGTTCACAGTTTACTTTCAAGCCCTTTTTTAGCCCGAAAGTATCCGCCATGCCGCCACCTCCCCTGTAAAATTTTCAAAGGCAATTGTATTTAAACTCGGTTTGGCATATACTATATGGTAGGGTAAATAGGGATTGCCCTGCTTTTCAAAGTTCAAGCATTCCTGTAATCCGTGAAAATGCTCTTTGAAAAATTAATAACCTCCAGTTATGATTAATGTGTGCCAGGACAACGCACAAAAACCATAAAACCGGAGGTTAAAAGCAAATGTTTAACTCTCAGAAACTGGAAGCAATAACAACAAGCACGCTAATAGTTGGAGTCGATATTGCAAAGGAGCTGCAATGGGCAACGTTCACAGATTACCGTGGCCTGGAGTTAGGTAAAGCCCTAAAATTCAGGAACGGCAAAAACGGCTTTGAGACGATTTTAGCAAGTATCCAGACGATTTGCAAGCTAAAGAAACTGGATAAGGTTATCGTGGGAATGGAACCGACCGGTCATTACTTTAAGCCACTTGCAAATTACTTAATTTCAAACAAAATTACAGTAGTGATGGTCAATCCGTATCATACCAAACGGGCCAAAGAATTTGACGATAACAGCCCCACGAAGAGCGACAAAAAAGATGCATTGACCATAGCAAGATTAGTCCGTGACGGTAGATATTACGAAGTATACATGCCCCAGGATATATTTGCCGAACTAAGGGTGCTGTCCAACACAAGAGTAAGCGTGATGAAGCGACATAATGCCCTAAAGAACACTATCACAGCAGTATTAGATGAATACTTCCCTGAGTTTGTAACAGTATTCAAACATCCATTTAAAGGTAAAGCCTCCATGCAGATCATGAAATCCTGTCCCTTTCCATCACTGATCCTTGAACTTGATGTAGAGGGGGTGCTTGCCGAGATAAGAAAGGCCATAAAAAAGACCGTCGGTCTCAAAAAAGCAAGGCAGCTTGTAGAAACAGCGAAAGAATCTATTGGCGTAACCTATGGCATAGCATCAGCAAAACTAAAATTACAACTCATGATTGAGGAATTAGAGCTGCTAACAAAACAACTTGAGCAAATAGAAAAGGCCATGGAACAGGCCCTGGCTGATACAGGGATGAAAGAAACAATTCTAAGTATTCCAGGCATCGGCATCGTGACCGCGGCCAGCTTTTTCGGTGAGATTGGAGATCCTTTAAGATTCAATCATCCCCGTCAGATCAGCAAAATGGCCGGCTACAACCTGGTGGAGGACAGCTCAGGCAAAAATATTAGCGGGACCTCCATATCGAAGCGTGGACGTAAGAATTTAAGGAACGTGCTTTACCAGATGGCCAGGACCATGGTTGCCGTAAACACCGAGATGAAAGAGCTGTATGAGTATTTAAAAACACGTCCCCAAAATCCTTTAAAGAAAAAGCAAGCGCTTGTAGTAATCTCAAAGAAGATAGTAACCGTAATCTACAACCTGGTGAAAAAGCAAACAGCATACAAAGCAGAGTTAGTATTGGGTGAGTTCAGAAGGAACCAGATGAAGCAAGCAGCGTAAACAGCCAAACACGCCGATAAAGCGGAGATAAGGGAGAAAACCTCCATGAGCCCACTGAGGCAGCATACAAGCTTAAAACTATCTCCGCTTTTATCCCAAAAACAGAACGAAGGAATGTAAGGGCATAGACCCAGCGAGATATGATAGGGTGAGTTTTGGGATAAGTACGGCTGTAATAAGGATTTTCGGGGTGAATGTCGGCCGTGGATATGCCGCGGGCGTGGATTTATGGATAACCCTCCAGGGGCAGGGTTACCCACAAGCTCCACACCCGCTTGGACAACGCAAAAACGGCGTTGCCCACATACCCACAGCCTCTGCTGCTGCAAAAGATTTATTTCTTAAAAGATTAAAAGACCAAGGCTCCAATATTCTTCGTAATTCTAAGAATGACGGAGATAATGAAAGTTAATTTTCATATTAAGAGATAGGAGGTTATTCCCATGTCAATACTTGATGTAAGTGCTTTGCAGGTAACTTACAACTCCAGTGTGCAGGCGGTGCAAGCCTTGGCGGATGTTAACTTTTCCCTCGC
>JBFMGN010000756.1:0-2360 GCA_040752435.1 Spirochaetota bacterium | reverse complement strand
ATCGATATTGTACTCCAGGCGAAACTGGCGGATTATTCCCCGGTAAAGGGATGCATGATTATCAGACCCCGCGGTTATGCATTATGGGAAAATATACAGCAGAGCCTGGATAAAATGTTTAAAGAAACAGGGCACACGAATGCCTATTTTCCCCTTTTGATACCCGACAGCTTCATTAAAAAAGAAGCCGAGCATATCGAGGGTTTTTCCCCTGAACTGGCGGTGGTAACACATGCCGGCGGAGAAAAACTGGAAGAAGCTCTGGTATTGCGGCCTACCTCCGAAACCATCATTTGGAGCATGTATAAAAAGTGGATACAATCCTATCGTGACCTCCCGTTACTCATCAACCAGTGGGCAAATGTCATCCGCTGGGAAAAAAGAACAAGGCTTTTCTTACGAACAACCGAATTTCTCTGGCAAGAAGGTCATACAGCCCACGCCACGCGGGAAGAGGCGGTGAATGAAACACTGTTAATGCTGAATATATATAAAAAGTTTGCAGAAGACTTTATGGCCATGCCGGTGCTGTCAGGCATCAAAAGCGAAAGCGAAAAATTTGCAGGCGCAGTCCATACCTATGCCATTGAATCCATGATGCAGGATAAGAAAGCGCTTCAAGCGGGAACTTCCCATTTTCTCGGGCAAAACTTTGCCAAAGCTTTTGATGTCACTTTCCAGACCAGGGAAGCAAACCTCGAGTACGTGTGGGCTACATCCTGGGGAGTTTCAACCCGGTTGATCGGAGCTCTTATCATGGCGCATTCCGATGATAAAGGGCTGATAATACCACCACGGCTCGCCCCTACAGAAGTTGTAATAATACCTATTTATAAAAACGATAATAAGGCAGAGGTGCTTAGGTTTTCCAGCAAAATCCAGGCTGCCTTAAAAGAAGCCTCGATCCGGATTGAAATAGATACCGACGACCAGAATTCACCAGGCTGGAAGTTTGCCGAATGGGAAATGCTCGGAGTACCCCTTCGGATTGAAATAGGTCCGAGAGAAATGAAATCCAACCAGGTTGTTCTTGTACGGAGGGATAACGGGGAAAAAACAGAAGTAGGTGCAGATGCGATCGCCTTAAAGATAAAGGAAAAACTAAAGGCGATACAGGCTTTTCTTTTCAATCGCGCCTTAAGTTTTCAGAATGAAAATACATTCAGTATATCCGATTACAAAACATTTAAAGAATTTTTTAACGGAGAAGGAGGTTTTGTAGAATCTCCCTGGTGCGGCTCGCCTGCTTGCGAAAATACTGTCAAAGAAGATACTAAGGCGAGTATACGTCTACTCCCTCTGTCGTCAAAGGAAGTAACCGGAAATTGTATCGTATGCGGAAAACAGGCAGCCCATATGGCAACATTTGCAAAAGCCTATTAGAAAGGGTAAGAAAGCCATTTTTGCGGATCGCAATACTCATTTTGCTCTTTTCAGTACTGGTGAGTTGTATTGAGGGAGGAAAACGCACAGAACATGAAGAAGAAGTATCCGGGGAAAAAAAATACGAGCGCTGGTACCATATAACGGAAAACGGCCTCAAGGTCTTTTCAGATTTTTCCGAATTACCTGTAACCGCAATGCAGCCGTGGACAATCCAGAGACGAATATCGGGATTTTTGCAGGTTAAAAATTTTCTCTACGGCGCGGTGAACGGGCTTGGTATTATGACATCAATGCTTGACAACAAAAAAACATTTAATTTTGAGATTATAAAGAACGCCGCTGTTTTTAGCCGGCGAACCATCGGAAAGTTCTTTTTTCAAAATAATAAAATATTCTGCCACTTTTACAGAGATACACTTCTTTCAACAACATCTTCATCCATTGCTGCGACCCCTGTGTCTATCGCTTATTTTTACCCGGGAAAAGTTCACCTGAAAATACTCACACTTCCCTATCAAGAAGAAAATCCGGGTTGGGAACTTGTCGATTTAATGCACAACGACTCTGATAAGTGGATTCTTGCCTGGAAGTATTCAGATCCGGTGAAAACACTTTTCAGATATACCATGTATTCAAACCCCCAATCATCCGAGGTAATGATTGATAGAAAGACATACCTTGAAACCTATAATTTTACAGACGTATCCGGTGCCCCTGCTCAAATGGTAGAATTAAGCCGTAAACTGCCGAAATATAGTTCTTACGGGGTAACCATTATTACAATCCGATATCCGGAGTACACACAGCCCAAATATTACATTAACGGTTCCGCCGAGCTGCTTAAGGAGGGAAACGCGGATTTGCTCGCTGTTTCAGCCTTCCTGCATGATGATACTTACCTTATGCCTTTTCCTGACAATAAAGTTTATTGGACAACTACATCCGGCCAGTGGGGTACTATATCTCTGCCGAGA
>JBFMGN010000755.1:0-2361 GCA_040752435.1 Spirochaetota bacterium | reverse complement strand
ATCCTCATGCGGCGTATTTTCTCCTATCTTAAACCCTACCGTCTCTATTTTTTGCTTGCACTCCTGGCTTTGCTTCTGGGAACGGTGGGGGAAATGCTTTCCCCGGTTCTGTTAAGGCAGGCGGTAGACCGGGATATTCTGCCTTACTACCGGAAAATTGACGGCGCCAGGGCGGATAAAGAGGCTGTCAAAAAACTCTCGGCCGGAGGAAAAGAAATCCACGTGGGGCGATGGATCTTTGTACCGGCTTCCCTGTTTTCCGCCTTGGCGAGACCGGAAAAGAAGAGGCTGACTGAAAGCGGGGTGCTTTCGGAAGAAAATTATCTCCTGTTTACCCGTCAGGCTGGAATTGAGACGATCGCAGAAAATCATCCGGAGTTCTTCATAAGCAGCCGATCTTCCGCCGCTATCGCCATAAGCGAACATAACCTGAAAAAACTGGCTGCTGCGGAGACAAAAGTTCTACGACAGGAAAATTACAGCCGGCTTTTTACAACCGTCCTGCAATTCCTGGCGGTACTGGCCGGCATATTTATATTCACCTTCATCCAGATCTTCCTTATGACGGTAATCGGCCAAAAGGTGATGAAAGATCTGCGCCTCCAATTGTACGATCATACTATACGACTTTCGCTGCGCTTTATCGACTCCAATCCGGTGGGACGCCTGGTTACAAGAATTACAAATGATGTAGAAACTATTAATGAGCTCTTCACCACAGTTATCACCTCCTTCCTTAAAGACGTAAGCCTTATGCTCGGTGTATTTGTAACCCTGTTCCTCCTGGACTTTAGATTGGCGGGTATTTCCCTTCTCTGTCTGCCGCCTCTTGCTATTGCGAGCTTTCTCTACCGGACTAAAGCCCGGGATGCATTCCGCAGAGTCAGAGCAGCAGTCTCCCGGTTCAACTCTTTTCTATCGGAGCATATCTCCGGAATAAACGTAGTCCAGCTTTTTGACAGGGAAAGTTTGAGCCTGAAAGACTTTAACAAACGGAACAGCGAGCTTCTCAAAGCCAACCTGAGAGAGATGTATGTCTTCGCCACATTCAGGCCCCTGGTAGATATCCTCGCAACCGCGGCCATCGGCGTCATCCTCTATTTCGGGGCCGCCTCTTTTTTAAAAGGTCTGATTTCGCTTGGCGTACTTATCGCTTTCATCAACCTTATAGGTAAGTTCTTCGACCCGGTGCGGGATTTATCTGAGAAATACAGCCTCCTGCAGTCGGCGATGGCAGGCAGCGAGCGGGTATTCGCTCTTCTCGACGAGAACTCTTTCATACCCCAACCGGCTGAAGTTTCAATTCCCGCTGGAAATCGGCCGGGCAGCCGCGTGAAAGAGAATTCCCGGGGTGGAAATGTGGCCTTCGAAAACGTTTCTTTCCACTACAAGCCGGGCGAACCTGTTATTCGCAACCTATCCTTCCGGGTTGATGAAGGCGAGAATGTTGCCATCGTCGGTTTTACAGGCGCAGGCAAGACAACCATCATTTCTCTTTTAACCCGGCTCTGGGATGTGGAAGGAGGGCGCATTCTGTTTGACGGCCTGGATATCCGAGACTTTACAACCGATCACCTGCGTACACGAGTGCAGTCGGTGCTGCAAGAGGTATTTCTTTTTTCCGGAACGATCGAAGAAAATATCCGCCTTGGAAGCGATATCCCCTTCGAAGCGGTACAAAAAGCGGCGGAGATGGTTAAGGCGGATAGCTTTATAAACCGGCTTCCTCAAGGGTATAAGACCATCCTTAACGAACGGGGTTCCAATCTTTCCACCGGCCAGCGGCAATTATTATCGTTTGCACGGGTTATCGCCCATAATCCTGATGTGCTAATCCTGGATGAGGCGACGGCAAGTATCGATACCGAAACCGAGGCTCTAATCCAGGAGGCGCTTAAGGTGCTTCTTAAAGGGAGAACATCCCTTGTTATCGCCCACAGGCTATCCACCATAAAAAATGCAGACAGGATTCTTGTACTCCACCACGGCCGGCTTGTGGAGGAAGGACGGCACGACGAACTCATTCAAAAACGAAGCATTTATTACAATCTTTACAAACTTCAATATAAGGAAAATTGAATACTGTCAGCAATTCTCAATTTGGTATGCCATGCAATAACAAATAAGGCGGAAATTCACGTACCTCACTCTAGCGGTGGAAACCGATGCCGTTCGGTACGTGCTTTCCGCATCATTCCGTGTGCTTCCGTGGCTACCCAATATGCTGACCCTAACTTCTCGCCCTCGAAGGGGACTACCCGCCTTTGCCGCCCTAAGAAATTTCACACAGAGTACACAGAGATTAAGGAGCGCAATAAGGACGCACGCAACATGCAAGGCTGCACCTCCCTTGATTATAAT
>JBFMGN010000754.1:0-2362 GCA_040752435.1 Spirochaetota bacterium | reverse complement strand
TCATACGAAAATCATGCAGGCCGTATAAAGGAGCGGGAGCGTGAAAAGCAGAGAACGGGTCGTACGGGCAATCAACTTCGATTACCCGGACAGGCCGCCGATATCCCATGCAATTCTTCCATCTGCGATCATCCACCACGGCACGGCCTTGCAGGCAATCCTCAAGGATGTACACGAGGACTTCGGGTGGGATTTCCTTCCCGACCTGCCGGTAGAAAAATATCCTCCATATTACAGACAGGGAAGAAACTACGACGGTTTCGGTACCCTGTGGGAATGCTCGACCGACGGTGAGTATGGGGTTCCCATCAGACTCCCCTTCGCGGACTTTAGCAGCTACGCTTCGTACACCTGGCCTGATTTCGAAGTAAAGCCCGTCTCTTACCGGCTGTACAGCGGGCACATGTGTCACACAGACGGTATAAACGCGGACTATTATGCGAGGGGAGCCTGGATCCAGTTTTTCGAGGAGATGCAGCAGCTCCGGGGATTTGAGAACCTTCTAGCCGATATTGGACTTAAGACGAAGGAAGCCTATCAGCTCCGGGATGGACTCCTCGACTTCAACCTCGCTTCCCTGGACAAATGGCTCGCATGGAAGTACGACGGAATCCACTTTGCCGACGATTGGGGAACTCAGTTGGGACTTTTGATCTCCCCAGAGCTTTGGAGAGAGTTCTTCAAGCCCGCCTACAAGAAGATGTTTCAAAAGGTCATCGATTCCGGCGTCGATGTGCATTTCCATTCCGACGGATACATTCTCGACATTATTCCGGACCTGCTTGAGATCGGCGTGAAGGTCTTAAACTGCCAGTCCAATATCATGGGAAACGATGTTCTGGGTAAACGATTCAAAGGGAAGTTCTGTTTTCGAACCGACCTGGACAGACAGAAGGTGATGGTTTTCGGAACTCCCCAGGATGTGAAAAAGCATATCCGCGCGGTCTTTAGCGCCCTTGGGTCGGAAAAAGGAGGTGTCATAGCGTGCGGAGAAATCGGTCGCGATACGCCGTTGGACAATATAAAGGCCATGTACGAGGAGTTCATGAATTTTAAGTTTTAGATAAAGGCGTAGATTCCACTGTTCGTAGAACAGTAATAATGTTTAAGGAGGAATAAAAATGAAAGCAAAGAAAATCGCAAGTGTTCTGGTTTTTCTGCTTCTTTTTGCCGGTGCTTCCGTGTTTGCCGGCGGTACGAAGGAAGCTCCGTCAGGTAAACCAAAGGGTGAAATCACGATTGGAGCTGTTCTTTTCGGCCGCGACAGTTTCTTCGAAAACATCCAGCGCGGCATGGAGCAAGGGGCAAAAGAGGCAGGCGTCGAACTGCTGGTCAGTGTCCACGACCACGACATCAACAAGGAGACGGGCTTCATTGAGGACTATGTGGCCCGCGGTGTCAATGCCATCGTAATTACTCCGGAGTCGCTGACGGCGTCCGTGCCTGCCATCAAGAAGGCTAAAGAAGCCGGTGTTACTATCGTTTGCTTCAATACCAATATCAACGATGATGATGCCAGGAAGTATGTCTCGGCCTTCTATGAGACGGATCAGGCTTCCCTCGGCTACCAGACCGGCGAGTACCTGGCCAAATGGGCACAGAAGAACATAAAAGGTGATGTAAACGTCGGTATATTGCAGTGCGACCGCTTCGAGGCGTGCAAACGCCGCGGCGATGGTTTCCGCGACGCGCTGGCCAAAGCAGGCCTTAAGTGGAACGAAGTGGCCAACCAGGAGGGTTTCATGCCGGACAAAGGTTCCGCGGTGGGGGAGAACATCCTGCAGGCTAACCCGAAGATCAACATCCTGTGGTCCGAGAATGAAGGCGGGACCGTGGGCGAGGTGATCGCCGTGCGCACCATGGGCTTGCAAGGCAAAGTCTTCGTCTTCGGCACCGACATCAGCCCGCAGTTGGCCGATTTTTTGCTGGCGGACGACAATATCCTGCAGGCGGTTACCGGACAGTCCCCGCGCTTGATGGGGAGCGAGTCAGTAAAGGCTGCGGCTGCCATTCTTAGAGGTCAGAAGGTCGACTACTACCATATAGTGCCGAATGATTTCTACTCACGGGATGATGCCGCAAAAACTAAGAAGTACAAGGAAGAGTATAGCAAATAAAGGGGAGCGCGGCCTTAATCCGTGCACCCTTAAAGCATGTAAACGGTCTTGCGCAGTGGCCCCCCTTTGTGCAAGACCTTGTGGATAGGTTCGTTTCCAGCGGATGGGTCGGGAAAAGTATAACGGGTTAAAGCCACCGGAGGACGGCGAATGCACAACGGAACAGTTCTTAAGGTTGAGAACGTCAGTAAGTACTATCCCGGAGTTCAGGCGCTGGATAACGTCAGCCTGGTACTCCGTGCGGG
>JBFMGN010000753.1:0-2364 GCA_040752435.1 Spirochaetota bacterium | reverse complement strand
ATGGAAAGATAATTCTTTTTATCGACGAGCTGCATACCCTGGTGGGGGCGGGGGCGGCCGAGGGTTCGGTGGATGCATCCAATTTGTTGAAACCCGCTTTGGCCCGGGGGGAACTCCGTGCCATCGGCGCCACGACCTTAGACGAATACAGGAAGCATGTTGAAAAAGATCCGGCGCTGGAGAGAAGGTTTCAGCCGGTTTACACGAAAGAACCCTCAGTTGAGGATACCATCGCCATTTTACGCGGGCTTAAGGAGCGTTACGAGATCCACCACGGTGTGCGGATTAAGGATGAGGCCTTGATCGCCGCGGCCGTGCTTTCAAACCGTTATATAACCTCTCGCTTTTTGCCCGACAAAGCCATCGACCTTGTAGACGAAGCCGCAAGCCGGCTTAAGATGGAAATAGAAAGCCAGCCCATTGAGCTGGACCAGATTGAGCGTAAAATCCTCCAGCTTAATATAGAGCGCCAGGCAATGGCCAGGGAAGAAGATGAGGCTGCCAAAGACCGCCTGAAAAAACTCGATAAGGATCTGGCGGAACTTAAAGGTCAACGGGACGCCATGCAGCTCCAGTGGAAGAACGAAAAAAGTATTATAGAGGAGATTCGCCGGTTGAAACAAACCCTTGAGGAGCTGAACATTGAAGAAACCCGCTATGAGCGGGAAGGAAATTTTTCGAAGGCAGCCGAGATAAAGCACGGTAAAATCCCTGAAACCGTAAAGCTTTTGGAAAACAAATCCAGGGAATTAGAAAAGATTCAGGGTGCCACCCAGCTTTTGAGGGAAGAAGTATCGGACGAGGATATTGCCAAGGTCGTCAGTGCCTGGACGGGGGTTCCGGTGTCGAAGATGCTTGCTTCGGAAATGGCGAAATATCTGGAATTGGAAAAAATTCTATCCCGGCGAGTTGTCGGGCAGGAGTATGCCATCACTGCCGTTTCCGACGCCATAAGAAGAAACAAGACCGGGCTTTCCGATGAAAGGCGGCCCTTAGGGACTTTCATCTTTATCGGTCCTACCGGAGTTGGAAAGACCGAACTCGCAAAAACTCTGGCGGAATTTCTTTTCAACGATGATAAGGCTTTAACCCGGATCGATATGAGCGAGTATATGGAAAAATTTTCCGTATCCCGGCTGATCGGAGCTCCTCCCGGCTATGTTGGTTACGATCAAGGCGGTCAGCTTACCGAGGCGGTTCGACGAAGGCCGTACTCGGTAATACTCTTTGATGAAATTGAGAAAGCCCATCCGGATGTTTTCAACGTTCTCCTCCAACTCCTGGACGAGGGCCGGTTGACGGACGGACAGGGAAGGGTCGTAGATTTCAAGAATGCGATAATTATTATGACCAGCAACCTGGGAAGCGATTTGATTCTTAAGTCGGAAAATAGCGACGAGGTAAAGGCCAAAATCGACGTCCTGATAAAAGCGACCTTCAAGCCGGAGTTTTTGAACAGGCTTGACGAAATCATCACCTTTAACAGACTTGGGAAAGAACAAATCTTAAAGATTGTTGATATCCAGCTTTCCCTGCTTACGGCCAGGCTCAAAGAAAAAAGAATTACCCTTCACCTTGACGGTCAGGCCAGATCATTCCTGGCGGAAGTGGGTTTTGATCCGCTGTTCGGTGCCCGGCCTTTAAAACGGACAATCCAGAACCTGATCCAGAACCCCCTGGCAAAAATGATCCTCCAGGGGGAGTTCAAGGAGGGAGATATCATCCAGGTTTTAAAGAATGCAAACGGGCTGGAATTTAAGAAGGAGGAATGATGGATTAAGCCTCCCGGACCATTAATCAGGCATTTTGCCAAGGCTGACCCGTTTTTGCAATAATACCTCCACTGTAATAAAAAAATTGCCAATCACCCGCAATACTGAACAGATACCCAACAAAAGTGAAACATGGAGCGGTTTAGTTTTTATTATCTTCGTTTTTCTTATAGCATTTTTGTTTTTTCGGTAAGATTGTATCAATCTTGCGGTAGATGCCTCTCGGAGAAGTTCTCCATGCCTCATTTTACAATTCTGCCATAGAACCCACCAGTTTTCCATTTTTTTCCTCCCCAAGATATTGTTGGATAATATAACCACCTAAATTATATATGGTGGTTATATTATACTAAACTATTTATAACTAGTCAAATTAATTTTGACAGTTAGAACAAAAAAAGTTATTATCTTATATAAAGGAAGGAGAAAAGTGATTTGAGCAGCAAAATTAGTATTCCTGACCGGAAATTGTGTCTCGCTTTTGCCAACACCGTGGAGTGGCATGATAGAGAAACGCCCGACGAAAAGCTTAAGAATTTTGAGAATTTGGCGAAGTGGTGTAAAAAGCAGGCAATAATCGGCGACAATGAAT
>JBFMGN010000752.1:0-2383 GCA_040752435.1 Spirochaetota bacterium | reverse complement strand
ACTGCGCCAACAGGGATGTTGCCGTAGGGATCAAGGATTACACCTCAGGGAAGCCGATGCCTTTTGGCTCGGTTAAGACATCCCAATGTACGACGATGGAGGCTCTATCCAGGTACCTTGAAATACCGAGAACGGGATTGTCAAAATCCATGGTGTACAAAACCTTAAGCCGATTTGTCATGGCGACCGTTAGAGGTGATTATGAGGTTAGTATCGAGAAACTGTCGCGCTTCCTTAAGGAACCCGTTATCAGGCTTGCAACCGGGGATGAGTTGGAACAGCTTGGGCTTATTCCGGGTTATCTGTCGCCCCTTGGAATTGACAAGGATATTACCGCCGTGATTGACGATACGGTTGCAAACTCACTGAATCTTGTGTACGGCGGGAATAAATATGAAAAACATTTTATTAATGTAAACTTCGGGAGAGATTTTGAGACTGACCTGGTGGGTGATATAGCCAGGATAAAAGCTGAAAACCGCTGCATTCAGTGCGGGCAACTGCTGCATGAAATACGGGCCCTTGAGCTTGGAAATATATTTAAACTGGGTGATTTTTATTCGAAGGCGATGGAATTGTCGTTTTTAGACGATAATGATATCAATGTATATCCAAGTATGGGCTCCTACGGGATCGGAGTGGGAAGATTAATATCCGCCATTGTTGAAGCCAATCATGACGAGAAAGGCATCTGCTGGCCTCCCCATTTATCGCCGTATAAAGCCTTTCTCATGGCTATTGGAAAATCATTTTCCGTACTGCGGGCAGCAGAAGAACTTCATGAAAATCATCCAGACGATATTCTTTTTGATGATCGCAATGAATCTCCCGGAGTAAAATTTAAAGACGCGGATCTTATCGGACTGCCCTTAAGGATTGTCGTAACCACTACCCATCTTCAAAACAGAAAGGTAGAGTTCCATGACAGGCAGACCGGGCAGACCTGGCTTGTTTCCCTGGATAGCGTATCACGTGCATTAAAAACATGGAAACACGTTTAAAGGTGAAAGCCGTATGAAATTCGACCTTACGCCGGAAATAATCGATCAAATAATTTTCGGAATGGAAAATCAGGCCGGGGATTTTATTTTTGATACAAAAGCGGGTACGGTTATCCCCATAGAAGAGGCGGAAGAGGATACCGCTCTGGAACGGTATATTGCCATGCCGGAATGGAATTCGGTAAAAGGGTTTCAATTAATGGAAAAATTTGTCGCTACTTTGAGAAATCCGGTTTACCGTGAGTCCCTACGGAACACCCTTTCCAGCGGGAAGGGCGTTTTCAGAAATTTTAAAAATGTACTCAAACAGCGGGCCGATATAGAGCGGCTCTGGTTCGCCTATAAAGAAAAAGAAATGAAGCGTCTGGTAATCGAGTGGTATAATCAGCAGTGTGAAGTGTGGGGTTATGAGAAAATCGAGATGGAACCGGAAGATACGGAAAGTCTCGTATTAAGTGATTTCACTATCCGGGAAGGCGGGCAGGATCGCCTGGAAGCGATAGAGAAATTTGACAGGCTGGCTTTTTTCGAAGCCAACGCGTATCTCCCAGAGGCATATGTTAAACTCCTCTATACAAAACGATGCCGAGAGGCGACCTCTCCCCTGGGGGAGAATAGCTATATTTTTTGGGCAGAAACTCCGGGGAATGAAATGGGAGGGTTTATCTGGGGAATCGATGAGATAATTAATACCGACCCTAAGGAGACTGATTTAAAGCAACTGTCCGCCCATACCTTGATTATTTCTAACATTTACCAGCTATTTGTCGTAGAAGAATACAGAGGACTTGGACTGGCGAAAACTCTCCTGGAAACGTATATCAAAAAGGCGTTACATCGCCACGTTGATAAGCTCCAGATTGAATTGCCGGGAACTTCGATGATCCTCTCCAATTTTTTATCTCCGCTGGGGTTTTCTTTAGGGTCACAAAAGCTGATTTTCGATCTGGCCAAAGCGGCTGTCACTTAAAAGTACAGTCTGGGAAAAAGATGACTAAAAAATTACTATCCAGCCTGGTCTCGGGGATACTGATTCTGTTATTGTATACCGGCTGTGCCCAGGCGGGCAAGAATGGTCCGGAGTTTATCATTTGGAATGGGGGGGAACCTGATTCCATTGATCCTCATCTCATTACCGGTTTTACAGAGCTTAACATTTATATGGCCCTGTTCGAAGGACTATTAACCTATGATCCCCAAACAGGGGAGGGAATTCCCGGTCTGGCTAAAAGCTGGACAAAAAGCAAAGACGGCAAGGTATACACTTTCAAACTAAGGAGGACAACCTGGAGTGATGGTGTCAAAATTACGGCCGATACCGTTGTAAAATCATGGCTTAAGATGCTGTCCCCGGAAACTGCAGCACCCTATGCATGGCTCCT
>JBFMGN010000751.1:0-2388 GCA_040752435.1 Spirochaetota bacterium | reverse complement strand
GAACATACCCAGTTACCGCATTAATACCGCACAAAACCGTAAATTAAAGGAGGTGAGCTGATTTTTTTTATTATCATTTAGGGAATTATAATTGTCGTCAACAGGGAAGAATAGTTGACGTTTTACACGAGTAGTGTGGCTAAACAAAGGCCTCCACCGGCGGAGTCTCCGGCAAACACGATGTTTGAAGATGAAACACCCCGTGATAGCTGCCATTGGTATGCTTTAACCGAGTCATCGAGTGCCGCAGGAAAAGTATGTTCAGGGGCCAGACGATACTCAAACAGCAGAGCGCCGATGTTGGTGCCTTTGACAAACTTGGAGACATGAATTCGATGATCAGAACATGAACCAGAAACATATCCACCGCCGTGAACGAAAAATATCACCTTGTCTTTCGTCGCCTGGGAAGGAATGATCCATTCTGCCGGGAGGCCGTCTATTGTGACAGGCATGATTTCTATCCCGGCAGGAATCTTACCAAACCGCCTGGCGCCTTCTTCACATTCGCGGCGGAAGCGGAGTATTGATTCCTTCTTATTCCAGTCAATCTTTTCTTTCCTGAACCGGAATCGCAACAAATGGCGATTTTTCATTATGAATAAAAGCAAACGGCTCCGTAAACTTGGCATTAATTATTCTCCTTTTGCAGATGACCTAAAAAAATTTTATGCCGGTGATTTCTGCGAACCGCCCATTGCGGTCCCGCATGATGGGTGGTGTGGGGGCTGGGGGCTAATTACCCCCGGCTACCCGATTATGCCTTCTTTTACCTCTTTTTCCAATAACTGGGTTCTCTGTTGAGGTGCATCACAGCGATTATAAATACCTCTTCATCTGTAATTTGGTATATAACCCCGTAAGGGAAACGATTTGTCAAACATCTTCTGGTATTTGCAGAAAGTGAGGCCCAGGCATGAGGAAAGGAAAGAATGTTTTGAATTGCCAAATAGACTTCTTTTGTAAATTCTAATCCGAGACCATTTTGGCACTCGTTATAATAAGCGATAGCCTCATTTAACTCCTTTTCGGCATCGGGATGGAAAGAATATTTCAAGAACTTTACCTGCCAAGTATTTTCTTAAATACTTCATCGCCTGGTATTGTTTTTACTTTACCACTTTTTATTTCCTCAACCCTCTTTTCTGCCTCCACTGCCCACAATTTGTCTATTTCTTCCTGAAAGGGATGAAGGCTTCGGAGAAGTTTATCTACAAGTTGCGCCCTTATCTCGACTGGCAGCGAAACTGCTTCGTCAAAAAGTTCCTTGGTCTTTATCATGTTTAACCCCCTATAAAATATACTTTATTTTAATATATCATGTTTACCACTGTCCCGACAATAAGTCGGGATCGAACATCGATAAGTGTTTGGCGCAGATAATTGATCTGAAGCCGTTTTGGAAACCAAGTCAGAACTGATTGGCGATCTTTAAAAAAAATAAGGAAATGGAATTCTCTACTTTATTTCCGATCAGGATCGTTTTTTCTCTTGACATAGCGGGGCCTTATAAGTGTTAAGCCCTCTTTTTCTCTAATAAATATCCTGATACATATTTATGAATGATGCTGGATATTAACGTTTGGTAAGGAATGCCCTCTTGAGCAGCAATAACCTGAACTTGATCCAAATCCTTTGATGACATTCGTATATTTATTCTCTTGTCTTTTTGAAGCGTATTTTTCGCATATTCGCTTAGTTTTTTAATTTCCGCCTTTGGATTTTTAACAGATTTCCATTCTCCACGTTCATACGACTCTAAAATATCTTTTTCTTCAGCGTCTAAAACTGTTTTTTTCATTTTTGTTACCTCACATATTTGTTTGTAGCTTTTCTGCTGGGGATAATTGTTTTTAAGAATATATCTTCACTTTCTTGTACATAAGGAACGAGATAAGCATAATCATCAATCTTGACTGTTGCGATTTTTTGCCCCGGATACTTATTTTGATTTGGGTGTTCAATTGTTTCTATAACATCTTCCCGTTCCATCAAGATAACAACTTGCTCAAAACTAACTCCCCTCTTTTTCTTTAACCATTCATTCTTTTCATTATCCCATCGAAAAACCTTCATGTATAAATTTACGACATCGTGTGCCTTTTGTCAATATTTTATTTAGGGTTAATGCCTGAAATCACTGGTGGCTATCAGCCATCCAGTGGATTTAGATTATTTCTTTTCACATATATAGAGATGTTGCCAGGCAAGGCCTTTTGGGCAAGGAATGAAATATTTTCTTGTTGAAGGCCATAACCGCATTCCACCGGAAGCGTTCTCAATCGAAACAATCTTCCAACCCGTATGGGACAGTAGTGCCACCATAGCCCTAAACGGAATTAGATTGATATGATCAAAAGTTATGCCAGAAGTTATGAACAGCAAATT
>JBFMGN010000750.1:0-2390 GCA_040752435.1 Spirochaetota bacterium | reverse complement strand
ATGTTCGCCTTCCAGTCTTTTCTGAAACCCGAAGTTGCCAGCGCCCGCCGCCGCTCAACGCCAGGAGCTAAGCCGCCGAATCAGCCCGTACACCTCTAATTTACCATAATCCCAATCCTCGTACAAGCTTTCCCCACGCGGTCTAAGAAATTCCCAAACGCCTAAACTGATATGGCAAGGAGAGCAAATTAGAAGGCTCGGGGGGTGCATGGGCTGATAGGAACAGCTTTACGGCGGTGGTGTTTATGACCCCTCCAGGGGTTGTCTACAAACCTGCAAAGAGGGGCGCTTGCGGTCAAATGAGACAAGTTGGGAGTGTTGGGAAGCCGGCCTGGAGCCGCTCGCCTTAGGCTTCTTCCCTCTGGACACGCGATTCTTCGTTCTCCCACTCTGCAGGGAGGCCTGCACCGAGGTCAACCGAGATGCGCTCCTTCTCTATCCGGGAGTGCGCTTCCCTGTCGAAAGTAAGCCATAGAGCCCCGAGCTCTTCAGCCAGGGCAACGTACACCGCATCATAACCTGTAAGGCCGAACCCTATGAACCTGGCAGCCTTCCCCGCAATTGCGTCCGTCATTGGGTATCGAAGGAGGCCTGAGTGCAAGAGCGGAATAATCCCCTGCTGGAAGGTTTCCAAAGGTCTTGGATGAAGGCGAAAAAGGCCCGAAAAGGTTTCGTAGGCGAACAGCTCCGGCACGGCAAAAAGCTCCGGCCGCTCGAAGGCGCGCAGGTGAATGGCGTCCGCATTTTCGTGTTTTTCTTCCTCAAGGTACCATCGCAGAGCTACAGATGCATCTATGACGTACCTCATCACCGCCGGTAACCTCTGAGCTCACGCAGCACGTCCAGGCTGGTGTTGTATTCTACCCGTGGAGCGCGAAGGTCGTGAAGTTTTTTCAGCCACTTCTCCTTTTCTTCTTCGGCCTGCCTGTCAACAAAACGCTTCTGGAAATCTTCAATGCTTATGATGGCTGCCCTGACCTTTCTACCTTTGCTTACCAGAATCGGCTCCTTTGTCTCTTCGAGTTCCTGGAGCACTTTTCCAAGGTGGTTGCGAATTTGCAAAGCGTTAATGGTTTTCATGAATTGTTTTCTTATCAATTATCATACTACCGATGGCTCTACATGTCAAGTGCTGATGTGTATATGCACATATAGATGGCATGGTAATTGAGAACCCGCGCATAAACCAATCATTTAGGAGATGCTCCGTCACTCTTCGTGCAATTGTATGCGAAACATACCAACAGTGTATTGTGAGCGCGGCATGGCTAGCTGTATCTTTCAATTAAGCCCACATAGTAGGAAGAAATATCGGTTTACAGTAGGTCTCTTGCTTGCGGAAAGTGCATTGAAATAAAAGCATGCAATCATTTATGATGAAGCTGATGTTTCGATCAAAAAGGGATATGATGGAGGAATAGGAATGAAAACTATCATCGAGCCTTTTAAGATAAAAGTTGTCGAATCCATTAAAATGACTACGCGTGACCGGCGCGAGGAGCTCCTGAAGCAGGCTGGATATAACCTCTTTCTGATCGAAGCAGAGAACGTAATTATAGACCTGCTCACCGACAGCGGTACCTCGGCGATGAGCGACGCCCAATGGGCCGGGATTATGAGGGGCGATGAAGCTTACGCCGGAGCACGCAGCTTTTTCCGGTTCCGGGACAAGGTTAAGGAGATTACCGGATTCCGCCACATAATCCCTACTCACCAGGGCAGGGCGGCAGAGAGAATCCTTTTCAGTCTTCTCGCTGAAAAAGGGAAGGTGATCCCGTCCAACACCCATTTCGACACCACCAGGGCTAACATCGAAGTACAGGGGGGTGAGGCAGTGGATCTGGTTATTCCCGAGGGGAAAGACCCCCAGAGGTTGCATCCTTTTAAAGGGAATATTGATATCCCGCGTTTAGAAGAGCACATTCGGAAAGTGGATCCCCGAAATATTCCCGTGTGCATACTGACGGTAACGAATAATTCCGGAGGAGGCCAGCCGGTTTCTATGGAAAACATCCGCGAAACAAAAGCGTTACTTAAGACCTGCGGCATCCCGCTTTTTCTCGACGCTTGCCGCTTTGCCGAGAACGCCTACTTCATAAAGAAACGTGAGCCGGGCTATGCCGACAAAAGCTGTTTGGACATTGCCCGGAAGATGTTTAGCTATGCCGACGGCTGTATTATGAGTGCGAAGAAGGATGGTTTGGTGAATATCGGTGGGTTTCTCGCGCTCAACAACGACGAGCTGGCAACGAGAGCCCGCAATGTCTTAATCGTGACTGAAGGTTTTCCCACTTACGGCGGGCTGGCAGGCAGGGACCTGGAGGCTATCGCGCAGGGCTTGGAGGAGGTCTTACACGAAGACTATTTGGCCTACCGCATCCGTACCGCGG
>JBFMGN010000075.1:5133-9464 GCA_040752435.1 Spirochaetota bacterium | reverse complement strand
TCAGCCTGTCACCGGCATCCCCTAAACCTGGCAAAATGTAGGCAACATCATTCAGCACAGGATCCATCCACAGGGTATATACGGTCACGTTTTCCAAAGCCCTCACAATCCGCAAAGCCCCTTTTAAGGCTGAAATTACATTGAAAAACTTGATTGAACGCGGTTTTATCCCCTGATCGACTATATACTTTACAATCGTTACAAGGCTTCCTCCGGTGGCATTCATCGGATCAGCGAAGAATAAATCCTTCCCATCCAGGCTTTCCAAATTAAAGTAGGATTTTTCCAAGTCGAGAATATACTCCATATTATACTCTTTTTTCGTATCATCTCTCTTTATCCTGAATAAGGCAAAGGGTGTAACATACCCTTTGGAACTGTACTCCTGAATTTCTTTGGACATGATCATAGACGGTAAAAGGGCACCCCGGAGCATGACACACATAACACTATTCTCAATTTCATTATCCACATCCGGTATTTTATGTACGGCGTAATTTTGTACGGGAATATTTACAGGTGTCTTTATAACAAGATAATTCTTCTTATCGGTGTTGGCACCGTCAATTGCAAGATTAAAGAGGAGTTCATATGCCCGTTGGATATAATACACAAACTCATGGTGCTGGGTACGATAATCCCGCAGCTTGGCTATAAGCCTGGAAGCCTCTCCGTGGATGGTCCTGGGGGTTTCAAAGGAATAGACCCTGACAGCCGGCTCATTTTTTATAATTTCCTGCATCAGTTCACCCATCTCATTATAAATCTTAATCAATGTCGTTTCTTCCCTTTTTATCCTGGCATCGTCGCCGGTGGATGATAGTATATTAAATGACTCAATGGTTTTTTGATAATGGGCATTCATTATACTTAAATATTCTTTATCCTGTTCATTGAGGAAACCATCCAGGTCTGCCGCTTTCAAAATGACTTTACTCTTCATTATCTTTCCTCCTTTCTTCTTTCAATTGTACATTATTTACAGAGCGACTTCGTATATCCCGCGTTCAAAAGATAATCGTGCACTTTTATACACGCGCTCGCGTGAACTATCACCGGTATAGCAGGCAGGCAAAAAAAATCCCGCACAAAAAGTGTGCGGGATTTTTTCATAAACATCGATAATTCGGAAACCGATACCCGACGGAAGTGTAAATGCAGATATGTTGATACCTCGATTGAACATAAATGCGAAACCCGGGTTATTTTCATCTCCTAGGGGAATCGAACCCCTGTTGCCGGGATGAAAACCCGGTGTCCTGACCGCTAGACGAAGGAGACTTTCTAATACCACACATCTAAATTTTTATCTGTGTGCCTCAATACCTGTACGGGACCGGTATTGATGCCTGAGCCGCACAGGAGTCGAACCTGTGACCCACGCCTTAAAAGGGCGTTGCTCTGCCTGCTGAGCTAGCGGCCCTAAAGTCAGGTGGCAATGTAACAGCAATCAAATAAAATGTCAATAATTTTTCATGGCTAAATTGAATAGAACTTAAGACAAATCACCATCAGATACGAAATTCCAGACCTACCATCACATTATACACCGGCTTTAATCCGGGTTCGATTGAGAGTTCCCGGCCGAACATCGCCGCATTTAATGTAAAAAAAGTCAAGTTCATTCCTAATCCCGCGGCAAACAACCCGTCGTAAAATCCTGCCCGAAGTGAAAATAGTTCTAAAAGTACAATCTCGGCTCCAAAGCCGATATGGAGCAGAGGATTTCTGGCTGTCGCCTTATGGGTTATAAAATCCAGGATATCGCTATAATCCAGCATTAATTTCAGGTCTGTAATATAACGCTCAACACTGCCGAGTTTAGGGGAGAAAAGCACGCCAAAACTAAGATCCAGGGGGATAATACCGTTTGTTTTCACCGGAGTCTCGACATTATCCAGGAAATTCTGCAAGGTCGTGTAGGAATTTCTCAAAGTCGGAGTAAAAATATCCCGGGCTGCCAGGCCGAAAGTTAATACTTCCTTAAATGAAAAACGTACTCCCGCATCAAACCCTATTGCGGAAATAAAACTGAAGGGCTGGTTTAATACAGTATTCACGCTTATGGAAGAAAAGAGAGCCGGAAGTTCTAAGAGTGATTTTGTTATTACACTTTCCCCGCGCAGCGAGCCTTTTAAAAGCACTCCGAAATCCAGACTGCTCCGGGTCGATTCCGGAAACGGAATGTGAAAAGCATAGCCGCCGCAAAGTACCAGTTGCTCCCTTAGCGTGGCGGTCAGGGTAAAAGCCGCGGAGCTTGCGAAGGTCACCTCGCTTGTATTAAAAAAGCCGAATCCCAGCCCCTTCCCTACATAGCCGAAATAGATCGGACCGGCCAGGTTCATACCCGCGTAGAGTTTTTGAAGCAACCCTTGAACGTTGGATGAGGCCAGGAGTGTTTCTATACCCGCGCCCCCTCCCTGCGTTATTATACTCGCAATATCAAAGATCGGGCCGCTTAAACCGAGGGTGATTTCAACAAAACTAAATTGAGGGCCGGCCGCAACAAATCCTGCAGGATTACTGAATAAGGTCGTAAGGTTATCCGCCAGGGCGGCATGTGGACCTCCAATCGCCGAAGTGCGCGCCGAGGGAATTATTATCTTCTGTTCTTTTATGCTCTCTGCCTGGGATGAGAAATTGGAAATGATTAATAGAAGAATCACCAGGAAAACTAATACTGTTTTTTTTCGGTTCAAGTGCGATCCCTCCCTATAACATTACTTAAGTCTTCGGCTTTTTTTACCGGCATCTCAACCTCTAACAGTAAAGACTGTTATAATTATCTAAAACCACTTTGCGTGGTATTCGTGTTATTGTTGAAAATAAGTTTCAATCGTAACTCCGCCCAAGGCGGCATAATCTACGGCAGTCTGTATCTGAGGATCCACCGTATCCCCCGTCCACACGATGTCGTCAAACCCGTTAGGAAGATTTGCCGCAGTAGTTATAACGATGGCTGCGGCTGCATTCACATACTGGGAACTGGAAATTTCAGCCCCTCCGGCTGCCGCCGTTTCAATCCGGTCACCAACGTTTGCCAGCATACTTGTATCCACCATGGTAAGAATATCGTTCAGCGATGAAATTCCCGCTTGTGGATTAAAGGCGGTCACAAGATTACCAAGTCCCGATGCCCCAATGGCCAGATCGACCGCCAGAAGATTTAAACCGGGATTAGCCGGATCGTTTGCAAGGAGGTCATTTACCAGATTGTATGCCTCAGTCATCGTCGCCGGATCACCGGATAAGAGGGCATCCCGGGCATAGGCCTCCTTTTGTTCCGGCGGCAACTTTGAAGGATCCCTCCTTAACGCGGAAAACGGTGAAAAAGTAAAGACCGCCTGACATGAAGCAAAAACGAGTATGAAGACAACCCCGGCAATTAAACCATACGTTATCTTTTTCATATTAACGCTCCTTAACAACAACTTATATTTTAAATTTATCTCTCTCTGTTGAGAGGTGCTTATTCTCATTAAAATCGTATGGCCGCCTCCACCGTTACTCCGGAGCTTGAACGATCACCGATATTCTGTCCCATCTCACGATTAAAAACAGCGGCGTTCAGTTCGAGAAAAATAAGATCAATTCCCAGTCCCGCCGTAAAATGGGTCTGGCTTATCCCTCCCCAAATACTAAAGAAACTCAACAGCTTGATCTCAGCACCAGCATGAAAAAGCATCCAGGGTGATTTTTTCTCTTCTATAACAGTGACTATATCCTTCACATCGATGTGAAGGAGAAGTTCCAACATGGATTTAAGACGCCCCAGGTCGGGATGAAAAGAAATACCTGCACTTAAGTCCATGGAAATAACAGCGGTTAGCGTAGCAAGGCTGGTTCTCGGCAAACGGCCTGATAAGAGCCCGCCAAAATCATTGCCGAAAGTACTTTTTGTATACCTGAATTTCGTACCCAGAAAATCACGGGTGGAAAGCCCCAGGGTAAAAGGTCCGAGCTCCCAGATGAGGCCCAAATCGAATCCGAGTCCAATTCCAGAGTAGGAGACCTCATTATTCAACGCAGACAGCATATCCCCCACCGCGGCAGAGGCCACCATTCTCATAATTGCATTACTGGTAAGAGGAGCATGCATTCTGAACATGGGACGGACATCGCCTCCAAAGTATATTTTAGTACCCAAAATATTAATCGGTATGGCAAGACCTCCGATAAATGCAAAAGTAGTAGAAAAATCTCCTTCTGCTTCCAGGAGGTTTTTCCCGTACAGGCAGGAATCGAAGACCGCCGCAAATCCCAATCCCAGTCCGTTGCCCACATAGCCAATACCCGCTGACGCCCCCACCCCCAAACCCCCCCCCACCCAA
>JBFMGN010000075.1:0-5123 GCA_040752435.1 Spirochaetota bacterium | reverse complement strand
GACCAACTGATCATTCAGAAAAGAGAAAAATGCAGGACTGCTTCCCCGGGACACCAGACTTTTTATCGCGTCGAAGGTTTTATCCGGTCTTGAGTATATCCACGGATTAGCCGAAACGATGGTAAGTGAACCGCCCTTCCTTCCAAAACCCGCCGGATTGGTAAAAAGGGAATTATACCCGTGGGCAATAGCGGTTGAAGCCCCTCCCTGGCCCATTATTTCCGGAATCAGGGGTACAAAAGGTGGGGCGATGACTTCATTGGTTTCTGTATTACCCGAGATTGCCAATACAATAAAAACCGCACAGCTAATAAGTCTTCTCATCTACGTGAGGCTCCACCTTTTAAGAAAAAACCGAAAAGACTTTTCCACCTGACAACCTCTAAAACAATGAAGAACTACGAGCTTACGCTCGTAGTATCTTCGTTCCGTATGGAACGGCCTTCGGCCGATTGTAGTATCGCCTTATCTATAGGCTAACGCCTATAGATAAGGCGATAGACGGAATAAAGTATTTAAATAGTAGTATACAACACGATTAAGAAAAAAACAAATCTTCACCGGTTGTCTTTATATAAAATCAACAAAATGTCCATAATATGTATCGCCGGAGAGGAAGACTTCACACCGCAGGAGAAGACCGGAATGCGGGCTTTCGGCAGGCAGCCCCGTAATTATCAGCGGCAGGTAATTTTCGGTGCGACCCACCCAAGCGGTCGTTCCATCGTGTCCGGTCCGGCCTTCAAGCACTGCCTCGCGAGTCTTCCCCCTGTTTTGCTTACAATATTCGAGCAACATAGTATCGGAAATCTCTCTTAAGACCCGGGAACGCTCTTTTTTAACCCGACTGGGAATATCATCTTTCAGCCGTGCAGCTTGGGTACCGGGACGCGGGGAGTATGGGAACACATGCAGCTTGGTAAACTCCAACTCCTCAACCAACCGGAGAGTAGCGGTAAAATCCTTATCCGATTCACCCGGAAAACCGACAATAATATCCGCAGCCAGAAAGGGTTCTGCCTTTACGGTTTTAAGCCGGGTAACAATCTCCCTCAACTGCGCGGCTGTATACTCCCGGTGCATTCGGGTAAGAATAGCATCGGAACCGGACTGGACGGGAATATGAAAATGGGGGCATATTCTTTTTTCCGAAAGCACATCAAGAAGACCGGCCGTTATGCCGTCAGGTTCAAGGGATGACAGGCGAAAGCGAACCCGTTCAGTTTCCGTTACAATTAATTTCAGCAAATCAGACAGGGAAGTTCCCGCATCGAAATATGAGGAAATATTTACGCCGGTTAATACAATCTCTCTGTATCCTTCTTGCTCCAGTCGGCCGACCCGGTTAAGAATCTCTCTTTTGAAAAGGCTCACCGACCTTCCCCTGGCGAGGGGTACGCGGCAGTAGGAACACAAGTTGTCGCAGCCGTCCTGGATCTTCAAGGCTGCCCGTGAATGAAAGGTAAATCGTGAAACTTCAAAACGAAAGCGATTGGCAGCCGCTTCATTGTGACTTTTAAGGAGGTTTCCGATGACTTTCCGGCTTTGACCGGGTAGATCATTCCCGGAAAGTAGTTTCTTAAAAATTACTGGAAAGTCGAGGAGTAGATCTTTTTGGGATTGCGGTACAATGGAGATATTGCCTCCCAGTTCCAGGATGGATTCGGGATTAAGTTCTGCATAGCAGCCGGTGATAATCAGAGACGCATCGGGATGCTCCTTTGAAAGCTTCCGAATCAACCGGCGGGCTTTTTGATCACTCTTCGACGTTACCGTACAGGTGTTAATGATGTAAATATCGGCTGCCCGGCCTGGAGGTACAATTAAAAAGCCCTGACTCCTGAAAGAGGATGCCAGGGCTTCGCTTTCATACTGGTTAAGCTTGCACCCAAGGGTATAAAAGGCTATCTTCATCCGCTTCCCAATTTTTGCTGCGCCCTTTCTTTACCGCGGATTGCATCGGTAAGGGAACTATTCAGGTTTAATGCCTTGTTGTATGCATCGAGGGCCCACTGGTAATCTTTTGCCATCTCTCTCGCATAGCCCAGCCGCGCCCACCACCTGGCTACATTAGGAGAATAGTAAAGAGCCGTAGAAAGGGCGATATCAGCGTGATTGTATTCGCCTAGTTGGATATAAATTTCACCCATCAAATAGTAGACCGTCTCTATCCTGTCACCTGTTGGAGCGAGCACTGCATATTCTTCCAGGTATTTAAGAGCCTCCTGATGCTTGCCAAGGTAAAAATTTGACTCTCCCAGGATCTCTATTAGTCGGTGATCATTGGGGGCAGTCTGGTACCCTTTGGCCGCATTGTCAAAGGCTTCCTGATAACGCTCAAGCCGTAAAAGACTCCAGCCTAAAACAACGTATGCATCCATACGCCTCGGCATCACCTCAAGTTCCTGTAAACAGACGGCAATTGCCTCTTCATATTTACCTTTCCGGTATAACTCCAGGGCATCCTGCCGTTCCTGGGTCGCACTGTAAAGGGTCACCAGGCTTAACAGTACAAGGGTGGATATTTTTACCCTGTCATTCATTGCCTTTCTCCGGGCTGTCCGGTCTCATGGTACAAATACCATTGAATTGACTTCCGCTTTCCATGATGATGTTGGGGGTTGTGATATCGCCCTCGACACTGGAAGTTGAAAAGAGTTCCACTCTTGTGGAAGCGGAAATATTTCCCTTAAGCCTCCCGCGCAGAGAAACGAGGTTTGCCTCGATTTGTGCCTCGACTTCAGCCTTCTCGCCGATATAGAGATCCCCCGATGCCTTAATCTCGCCTTTGAATTTTCCCTTTATCATCAGGGGTTTTGTAAAGTTCAGTTCGCCTGTAAAATCAATATCCTCAGCGAGAATAGTATCGATATCCGACTCATCTATCGGTTTTATGGTAACTTCAGCCATTTTTTTCTCCGGTATCAGCGCAATCGTAACGCTGCGTCTTTTTACTGTCAAGAGATGCTTCAAGTTTTGCCATAATTCGATCGAGAGACTCACGCAGCCTGCTTCTCATTTCTCCTGTAAAAGGATTATACCGTTGCAAGTCATAGAACAGTTGCCAGGGGTCATTGCATGTCTGTTCGATAATCTCGAGAATTTTTGAGAACCCCACAGTTCCAATCCGGCTGGGCCGCAACTCAAGATCCTCCAACACTCTTCCTATAAAATGGGTTATCCCTTGGGTATAGGCCGCCTGCCGGTCATGCTCAGCGGGGCTTAAGTCAATAATTCTCAACCGGTATTCCGCTAACAGGGACTTTAAAGCAGAGATCGCCTCCTGGGAGCTTTTTACCGGGCACAGGACAAACGGGAGACCCTCAACCCCTCCCCTTCCGGAATCAGGACCGAACATAGGATGCGTTCCGATAACATTCACCGTCTCCGGGATATACCGCCGCATCAATTCCACGGGAAAAACCTTTACTGAACATGTATCACAGAAAATCATACCGGGCTTAAGAGAGGGCGCTATTCTTTTAAGAACTTCCTCCATAGAAGATATGGCAACGCATAAAAAAAATATGTCCGTAGCTACAACGGAAGTTTCATCGGCCGGCAGAACACCCGGCGGGAAAGGCTTACCCGGAGTTCTATTAAACCCTTTTACCGTATGTTTTTGAGCAAGAAGGGAAGCCCAAAATGTACCGAACCTGCCCAGGCCGTAGACTCCGATTTCCATGGGGAGATAATAGCCTTTTTATATATGGCATACAAGCTAGTCCGCTAAGCATATTGTGGAGAATTGCATGCGACTGTACCTTCTTTTTTATTTTAATACACCTGTTTCATGCACTTTTATCGCCTTTTTTTAAAATGATGCTTGAACATAATGCTTTTTATCTTTTAATATGAAGAGGTATTAAAGCCGGATGTTACTGAAAATGAGGGAGGCATACCATGACATTTGAAGGAGTTTATACTGCTCTGGTGACACCATTCCACAAAGACGGTTCGGTCGACGAGGACGCTCTGCGTGAACTTGTTGATTTTCAGATCGCCGAAGGAATCACGGGACTTGTGCCTATGGGGACAACCGGGGAAAGTCCCACGCTAAGCCAGGGGGAGCATATCAGGGTCATTGAAATCGTTATCGACCAGGTACAGGGGCGTGTACCGGTAATTGCGGGCAGCGGTTCAAATTGCACTCAGGAAGCGATTGAAATGACTACCCAGGCAATGGAATGCGGAGCTGATGCGAGCCTTCAAGTAGCTCCTTACTATAATAAACCGAGCCAGGAAGGGTTCTACCAGCATTTTACTACCATCGCAGACACAGTGGATATTCCGATTATCGTTTATAACATTCCCGGCAGAACAGGTAAAAATATTGAGAATTCCACTATGCTGAAACTTGCCCAGCATAAGAACATCGTGGGTGTAAAAGAAGCCAGCGGCGATATAAATCAGATGATGGATCTTATACAGAAAAAGCCGCATGATTTTGCAGTGCTTTCCGGCGACGACAATATGACCTTACCCCTCTTAGCTTTGGGCGGCAAAGGGGTTATTTCAGTTGCAAGTAACATCATACCGAAACACATGCTGGAATTGGTAAAGACAGCCCTCTCAGGCGACATTGCGAAAGCCAGGGAAATGCACTATAAATTGCTTCCTTTCTTTAAAGGAATTTTTATCGATACCAATCCTATTCCAATCAAATATGCCATGTCAAAAAAGAAGATGCTTAAGGAATACTACCGGCTTCCCCTGTGCTCCATGGAAGATGCCAAGAAAGAGACCCTGGAAAAAATAATGCGAGACTTACAAATCCTTTAAATCAAAAACTTTGGCAATGAAAACTGACTCTTATCTAGCACGCAGGCAGGAATCTTTGGTAATGAGATATTTCTACAGCAAGGCGGGTAATATCGTCTACAGAAAGCGACTCGCCCCGGCAATCCGGATTAATGTGCGCAGCTTTTAAAATCTGATAGAGGGATTCTCCTCTTAAGAAACTGAAGTTACTGCTCGCACGAAGATTGTTTTTTATGGTCTTCCGCCTGGATGCAAAAAGATCATGCACCAGATTAAAAAACAGTTTTTTTTCTTTCAGAAAAGAGTATTTTGAGTTTGGTGTAAAACCAATAATACTGGAGATAACTTCCGGGGAAGGATAA
>JBFMGN010000749.1:0-2390 GCA_040752435.1 Spirochaetota bacterium | reverse complement strand
AATGTAAGTACGGAGCTTGCCTCTTACGCCATCAAGTATTATGAAGCCTTAAGCGAGGATGTGTCGGCGGTAACGATTAAAGAGACCGACGATCCCTTTACAATAGTGGATTTCGGTCCGGTCGAAGAGTTGCCGGCCGAGATCAGGCGCCCTTCGATTTATGTCGTCTTTTCACAGCCCGTTGTACCTCTTAGTGAACTCGGTCGGCTTAAGAACACCTCAGAAATTATGAGTATTAATCCCCCTTTAAAAGGGGTATTCCGCTGGTACGGCACGAAGCTCTTAAGTTTTGACGCTGATGATGATGTACTGCCGCAGCAGCGGTATACAGTTACGGTAAATAAAAACACCAGGTCTTTGGGCGGTAAACCATTAACAGGCGAAATCGGTTTCAGCTTTCATACCGAATATCTTCAGGTGCGCGAATTTTTCCCCGGGAGTAAAGATACGTTCGTTGACCTGGAGGATGTTCCCCTGGAGGCTGCCAAAACGATAACGCTTGTCTTTTCTTATCCTGTTAACCCGGATGTGATTGGTGATTATATAAGGGTGGAATCCCTGGGAAGATCTTACTCTTTTACCATCGCCAGGCCGGAGAACCGGAATAAGACCCTGGAAGAAGAAGAAATAAAGAGAACTGTTATACTTTCCATGGCTGAAAGTTTTAAAGGGAATTCCCAGGTTAAGGTTACCATCAGGAAAGGCGCCCGTTCCGAAAAGGAGTTTATCGGTATACCGGAAGACATTGTTAGAACGTTTACAACGATAAAGCCCTTTCGATACGTTGATTACCAAACCGATTCGTGGTATTTCCCACAAAGCGCGGAGGGGGAGGTTCACCCCGTCTATTTGCGGTTTTCCCACCCTGTTGATAAAGAGGGACTTCAGGGTAAAATTCATACTGAACCTTTCATGGAAATCCGTGACGAAAATCTCGATGTGTGGGAAACTACAATCCGGCTTAAAAATCTCCCTGTAGATTACGAATCCATCTACACGGTTTTTCTCAGCGCCTGGATTAAGGATATTTATGGCAGACCCATGGGGAAGAGCGTCTCGGTTAAAGTCAAAGTTCCCCCCGCTTCCTCCTACGCTTATTTTCCCAATACCGGCAGCCGGATGCTTGAAGCCCAGTTTCCGCCCCGGATCATCTATGAGTACCGGAATATTTTCGACGGAGTGTGGAAAGCAGGCAAGATCGAAGACCCCTACGCCGCCTTTAAAGAGGAGGATCTCGCACCTTACGATTTTTCAGCTCTTAAAAAGAACCTGCGTCATTTTGAGGTCCTCGATCTCCGGCCATGGCTCAATGCGGATGGTAAAGGCTTTGTAGGATTTTCCTGGAATTTTGCGCCTAAGGATGAGACCGGCAAGCGCCCTGCCTGGGGCAAAGAGGATCTGCAGTTGCAGGTAACCGACCTGGCAGTGACAACCCGGTACGCCTCCAATAAAGTCATCGCCCTGGTAACCTCACTTTCAACCGGCAACCCTGTTGAGGGGGCGGTGGTTTCCCTTAAGCGCGAGAGAGATGTGAAACTGGCCCAGGTTACCGATAAAAACGGCCTGGCTTTTTTCAGGTTTGAAAAGGCTGAATATTTTAAAAACTTCGGCGACTCTGAAAATGACGGGCACGATCATCTCAGGTTTAGCGTCGAGAAGGACGCGGACAGGTTAGAGTTTAAACCGAACCAGAGCCATAACATCTGGCATTTCGGGATATACAATACAGAAGCCCCGGTCAATGCCCACACAAGCCGGATGGCAACCTACCTGTTTACAGACAGGGGACTCTATAAAAGCGGAGAAACCGTTACCTTCAAAGGCATCGATAAAAACCTGCAATTTGGACAATATGCGCCCTATAGAGGTAACTATTCTATTCAGGTGAAGGAATCGAGATACAGGGGGAAAACGCTCCATACTCTCGAAGGAAGTACCACGAGTACCGGCGGTTTTTACGTCAGCTTCAGCCTGCCCGAGTATCTTGAACCCGGCTATTATGATATTGTCTACTCAAGACCGGGGGGCACCAGCTCGATTTCTTTTCAAATTGCCAGTTTCAGAAGGCTCCTGTTCAGTGTTGATATAAAAAAACCCGACGTGCCGTCCTTTGCTGGTGATACCTTAAACTTTCACGTAAGTGCCGTTTATCTTTCGGGCGGAAAGCTTAGCGGCGGTTCCTATGAGTATTACTGGGCGAAAGCGCCCGCGTTTTTTTCGCCGCCCGGGAAACGCTGGGAATCCTACCGTTTCGGTCCGAACACTAGCGACGGCCGGTCTACCCTCTCCCAGAGTAACGGGAAACTAAGCCCTTCCGGGGATATCGATGCGATCCAGAAGACAACCTCCGAGGGAGTGGAAGGACTTCCCTATACCTACAGCCTTGAAGC